>WGBH01000450.1 GCA_015494435.1 Thiotrichaceae bacterium
GCAGTTATGAATATTCCGCACTAGAATCTAATATAAACAAAGCGGAGGAAAGTTCTGAATGGAAAAAACTAAAACAAGAGACCGATGGCTATCTTGGTAGAACAAAAGATATACGATTGTATGTTTTGTATACTAGAATTTTAATACACACTGAAAAAAATCCGTTTATTGGTTTGAGCAAAGGGTTGCAACTTGTTCATCATAGTATGGAGAATTATTGGGACTGCCTCTATCCAGAGGTAGATAATGAAGATCCAGAACCCTTTTTTGATCGTAATAATGCATTGGCAAATTTTGCAGATTATGGAACTTTTATTTTACCTTTAACTAAGAAATTGACAGTGCTTTCCATTGGTCTTGGTAACTATACGTTAGAGGATTTATTGATCCTAAATAGCGGCGGAACAGTTGCAGACAAACCTTCATTAACAGGCTTAATGCCTGAGGAGGAAAAAGCATACAATGAGGTCTTGCAATATTTTAAAGTAGCCCTTGATATTGCAGAAGCTATAAAGAAACTTTATTACAAAAAAACAAATGAAGCATTCCCAGAGTTTAATGAGCACTTACTGCCAATGTTACAAAAAGGTGCTAACTTAGAAAATAATAGTAGCGCTAATGTAAGCAGTGATTCAAACAATATTGTTTCTGATTCTGCTGGAGGTGTCGCCCCTCAAATGCAAATTCAAGGAACGATTAATAATAGGGAAGACATTGTCAAAGCGTTGGGACTGATTTGTGATTATTACGATAAAAATGAACCCTCAAGCCCTATTCCTATGATGTTAGAACGAGTAAGTAAAATGATTAATATGAATTATCGAGAAATTTTTTCAGAATTTCAATTAGGTGCAGATTCAGTTTTAGATAAAATATTTGGACAGCCCAAAAAAAAATAGAAAACGTGAATATTGCACAGAATCAGCAATAAAACATAAATAAAATAGACACACACAAGGAGAGAACCAACATGGCAGAGTCAAAACAAAAATGGGTCGGAAGAAATCGCCCCCCACGTGTTCAAATTGAATATGAAACAGAAATCAATGGAGCGCAACGCATTATCGATCTTCCTCATATCACAGGTGTTATGAGTGATCTTTCTGGAAAATCAAAAGTTGCTAAACCTGAGATAAGAGATAGAACCTTTAAAGAAATCGATGTTGATAATTTTGATGATCGCATGGAAGCCATTCAACCAAGAGCAGCTTTTGTGGTTGACAATGTATTATCTGATGAAGGTGGAAAACTTCCTGTTGATTTAACCTTTAAATCAATGGACGATTTTACCCCTGATGCAATTGCAAATAAAGTCGATGGTGTTAAAGAGTTACTTCAAACACGTAAGGAATTAAAAAACTTACTATCTTATATGGACGGTAAGGCAAATGCTGAAGAATGGTTAAGCCAGTTATTACAGGACGCCAAAGACGGTAAAGACTCAGGCTTATTACAGTCTTTAATGAACTCTCCAAAGCCAAAAGCTAAGGACTCAGAAGAAGCGACAGATAAAAAAGACGGAGAGTAATTTAAATGCCAGAGATAGAACAACAAACCCAGCAGCAACTTGACACAGAAACAAGCTTTGGTGATTTTTCTCAGCTACTAGAGGAAAACTTTAAACCAACCACTGAAACAAAATCAGAAATTGAATCAGCCATACACACATTGGCAGGTCAAGCATTACAAAATACCAATTTAATCAAAGAAGATTCCTTTGAAACAATTGAGAGACTGATTTCTGCTATTGATGAGAAAATATCAAAGCAAATGAGTCTGGTACTTCATAACGAAGAGTTTCAAGAATTAGAAAGCAAATGGCGTGGTTTACACCATTTAGTCAATAACACGGAGACCAGTACCAAACTCAAAATTCGTTTTATGAATATTTCCAAAAAGGAAATGTATAAAACCCTAATGCGCTACAAAGGAACGAAATGGGATCAAAGTCCTCTCTTTAAAGCAATTTATGAAGCAGAATATGGAACAGCAAATGGTTCACCTTATAGTTGTTTAGTGGGAGACTATTATTTTGATCATTCGCCACCTGATGTAAATTTTTTATCTGAAATGTCACATATAGCAGCGGCATCTCATGCACCCTTTATTTCGGCGGTTAGCCCTAGTATTGTGAATATGGAAAGTTGGCAAGAAATTAATAACCCACGGGATATTGCACAGGTATTTGATGCACCGCAGTATGCAACATGGCACTCATTTAGAGATTCACCTGATTCTCAATACGTGTCACTGACCATGCCACGTTTTCTTGGACGACTTCCTTATGGGGAGAAAACGAATCCAACCGATGAGTTTGGCTTTGAAGAAGATGTTGATGGAACAGACCACAATAGTTATTCATGGGTGAACGCATCTTATGCAATGGCAACGAATATACACCGTTCCTTTTCACTTTATGGCTGGGCAAGTCAGATAGCAGGTTTAGAATCGGGCGGTATTGTTGATGACTTACCCGTGCATACCTTTAGTACCAGTGATGGAGGAATAGATGCCAAATGCCCAACGGAAGTTTCTATCACTGACCGTCGGGAAAATGAGTTCGCAACAGCAGGTATTACCTCATTAGTGCATTATAAAGATACCGATTATGCAGTATTTTTTAAGGCAAGCTCTTTAAGAAAGCCAGTGCAATATGACGACCCTGAAGCAACCAGTAATGCAAAACTTGCGACTAATATGTCCTATATGCTAGCCACAAGTCGTTTTGCTCACTATTTAAAACATATTGTTAGAAATAAATTAGGATCATCCGTAACAAAAGATAGATTACAAACAGATTTACAACGTTGGATTAATAATTATGTAGAGCCAACGCCAGATACTGCTTCAGAAGCTGGGTTAGCAAAACGTCCTCTTAGTGCGGCTGAAGTGACGGTTGAAGAAGATGAGGAAACACCTGGCTACTATAAAGCACGATTTTACTTGAAACCTCATTATAAACTTGAAGGTATGACCATAGGACTTTCCCTAGTATCACGTCTTCCAAGTGAACGAGCAGGTAAATAATTAACGCTTCCAATAATTTATTGGATTTTTTTAACAAATACTTTATATCTTAAATAAAAAAGTATTTATTTTAACCGTATGAATTTTCATACACAAACTGTAATCAGACAGTTTCTTTATCTCTTCGAGGGAGCAAAGACTAGATGATTGCAACAACTATAAAAAAGGAGAAATATTATGGCTGGAGACATGTTCTTGAAGTTTGAAGGAATCGATGGCGAAAGTACTGATGCTAAACATGAGAAGTGGATCGCAATTGAAAGTTTTACCCATAACGTAACACAACCCGTTTCTGCGGCAAGTGGTACAGGTGGTCGTACAGGTGGAAAAGCTGATTTTGGCGATTTCATCTTTACTAAAACAATTGATGCAGCAACCCCTGAGCTATATCTTCATTGTGCTAATGGTAAGCATATTCCTAAAGTCGATATTGATTTTTGTTTAGCAACTGAAGATAAGCATGTGTATATGACTTATACTTTGGAAGACGTTATTGTTAGCTCAGTAACACCCGCAGGTAGTAACTCAGATGCTGATGGCGCTAAGCCTGCTGAGCAAGTGAGTATTGCTTATGGTCAAATTGAGTGGGAATATACACCAATTGATGACTCTGGAAACCCAGGTGCTTCAATCAAAAAAGGCTGGGATTTAGAGAAGAATGAACAGAAGTAATTTGTTCTAAAGTCTTTAATCTTAGTCAAAAATGCCTGCTTTTTTGCAGGCATTTTTGCGTTTAGGAAGTTTCAAGTAAGATTGCTACAATCATTGCTTGGAACTTCCTTATTATCTCGACCTACTTAGAATATCAGTACAAACAATATGCAAGATGATGATAAAACAGTAATTATGTCAGCTATAGGGGTACAAAAACCTTTAGATGATACTGCCCCCGTGCCAAATGTGAATAGTCTGCAAGTTATGTTGCTTAATTCACCCTCTCAAAAAAAGTCTTTTTTTTCGCAAGGTTTTACTATTGGTCGATCTAATGATAATGATTTTGTTATCGTTGATAATATGGTCAGTCGTCATCATTTAAAAATTAACATTGAATACGGTGAATGGTATATACAAGACTTAGGTAGCACTAATGGTATTTTTATTGATGATCATCGTATTTTAGATAGTTATAAACTAATACTGCCCTGTGTAGTTTCTCTAGGAAAAGGTGGACCATTAATACAGCTTCAATTACCTGAGCATAATCCCGTTCAAAAACAAGCGGATATTTCAGATGATATTACCCAATTTATACAAGCTCAACCCACCTCCTCATCGGCTTCCGCAATAGAAAAATTAGATACTGACGATATAAAACAGCGTTTTTTTACAGAAAATAATGATAATGCAGGTGAATACACGCAAATGGTGCGCCGTGTTATTCATGAAGATAAGAAAAAAAATACAAAAAAATACCGTTGGGGAGTCTCAATTGTTTTTATCTTACTCTGTGTTGCGATTGGTATTATTACGCTTCAACAAAATCATTACAGGGAAGCTGCACTTAATATGTACTACCAAACAAAAGCATTGGAAGTGGATATTTCATTATTAGAAATAAAATTAAGAGATGAGGCAAGTAGTTCTCTTCAAGATTCGATCTTGCAGACACGTCAAAAATTGTATAAAACACAAGATGAATATAAATCCATTATTGATAATTTAAATGCCTTTACATTTCCTGTCAAACTAACTCGAATTATTCGTCATAAAATAGGTTTAGGCAGCTCCTCTCCTTCAGAATATGAGCGTGAACTGATACAAACGGTAGCGGAGAAGTTTGGAGAAAGCCAATTAGAACTTTCAGATGATTTTATTACAGAAGTTCATCGTTATATTTCCAAATGGCAAGCTTCTCCACGAATGCAAAAAGCAATGAGATACCTTAATGAAAACAACTATGCCCCTATCATATTAAGGGCAATGAAAAAAGAAGGATTACCTGTACAGTTTTTATATCTTTGCTTGCAAGAAAGTAACTTTAATAGCAAGGCGATTGGTCCTGAAACACGTTTTGGTATTGCCAAAGGTGCTTGGCAATTTTTACCGACAACAGCGCAGGATTTTGGTCTGAGGACAGGGTCTATGACGGATGAGCCTTCCTATGATTTCAACGATGAACGCTTCAATTTTACTAAAGCCACTCAAGCCGCTGCAAAATACCTCAAACGCATTTATAGCACTGAAGCACAGGCATCGGGCTTATTAGTGATGGCAGGCTATAATTATGGTCATAATCGGGTAAAAAGAATGATCAGAAAAATGCCAAACAATCCTAAAGAAAGAAATTTTTGGCGTTTTTCAACTCAGTATAAGGATAAGATCCCTGATGAAACCTATAAATATGTTCTATATATTTTTTCAGCTGCTGTTATCGGTGAAGACCCTAAATATTTTGGATTCAAATTTAAATCACCAACGCTTTAAGGAAGTAGCATGATTAGGAGCGTTGTTGTTTAATTTGCCGCATATGAAATTCATAGGTATCTGCAATTTTTCTTTCAAGGACTAGTTGGAATTGTTCGGATGCCTCCTCTTCAATTCCATCATACGCTTCTTCAAATAATTTCCACAGATTCGCTTTTCTCTGCCAAGGCATAACACCGATTGAGCCTGACTTTTCCAGCTTTTGTTGTAGATTTTTAGGTGAAAAATACTCTTTTATCGTCGATGAAAGCGCTTCTTGTATTGACATGCTCAAGGCAAATTGATGTGCTTTTAAATCATCAAAGGATTCTTCTATTGCCTCAACTAATGGGGTATAGGCCTGATGATAATCATCAGAAAGAATCAGTTGAGTAATAACATGCTCGGTTGTCGGCAAAAACTTTAAGGGATTATTGCGTGCAACACTAATAATAGTTTTATCTCCCACCCGAAAAACATCCTTTGTTTCAGCTCTTGAGCGCAATAAATCCATTGTTCCTTGGAGTGAGGCTTGAAGAACTTGCCCAATCAGCCTAGCTGTTTCTTTTGTTGCTTCTATTTTAAACCGTTGCGTATCTATTCCAGCCGCCTTAAAAAGCGCTTCAAATAATAAATTTTCTTTTGCGCCAAGCTCTATTTTTTCCTCTTTAACAGGCGGAGGTGGGGCTTTTATTGCGGATAAATGATTGCTATCACCTCTATTAATTTCTTCTCTCTTGGGAGGATCATTAGAAACGGTTTTTACATTATTGTTATTATCATAATCACTATTATCTACAGCAAAAATATCGTCAGATTGTTTATTCTCAAAGGGCGTTTCTATATTTTGATCTTGTAGATTTTTTTCTTCAATAGTTTGAGGAAAGATTTCTTCTTGCTTTGAAGCGTCAGATTTCTCCTCGCTAAATGATGGCTGTTTAAATATATCATTTTCTATAGACTGATCAACATCAGCTTTTATTTCCTGGCTAGACTCAAAACTTTCTTCTTGCAAAAAACTATCTTTTTTATTATTGATCGCGAAAATATCATCAGATTGCTTACTTTCAAAAGGTGAAGACTGGCTATTATCTTTTAATATTTCTTTCCCTGCAAAAATTTGAGTAAATCCCCCTTCTTGTTTAGAAGACGTGGATTTACCTTTATTATTTGCGCTTAAGCTTGCAAATGGATCATTTTGCCTTTCATCTTCTCTACTAGTATTAAAAAATGAATCTATTGGATTAGAATCCTTTGTTTGTGCAAACTCCGAAGGAGAGGGAGGCGGAGACACCACGTCCATAGAATTAACCTTAACAGCAGTATTTTCTTTTGGGTTAACGGTTGTTGTGGTGCTTTTTGCCAAAGGAGGAAGATCAATCGATGTAGAGGAATCAAGGAAAGAATCAACGCTTGGTTTTACATAGTTATCTTCATTTTCATATTTAGGGCGGAAAACATCAGCAAAAGGATCGTCAGCTGCAATAGCTGTTTCTGAAATACTATTTGAAGGGAATGAAGCGCTAGCGGTACTATGATTTGGAGAGAACAGATCAGAAGAGGAAGAACCATCATCCACCGCAGATGATTCAACATAATTAGCTTGCAACTCATACTCACCCATTCGAATGATATCGTTATTCTTTAATTCCTGACTGCTACCTTTTCCTATAGGAGTATTTGACTGATTGATAAAACATCCATTACTGCTTTTATCAATCAAATAAAATTTTTCATTTTGAAAGATCACAGAGGCTTGAACCCTTGAAAGAAACTTCCTTTCATCGGATAAACGCCAAGTATTCTCCTTACTCCGACCTATATTGCCACCTTCTCGCCCAAATAAGTGATTTTCTTGATGAGAAGGAGGATTTCCTCTGTACTTTATAATGGATATTTGTAGCTTCATTCTATTTCTATCTAATAAAAAATAAACGAATACTACCTAGATAGCAGCTAATTAACATCTAATTTTACCTTAATTTTGTACGACTGCTTAGCCCTTTATCACTTCTAATGAATAAATCGATTACGCACTAAGGCATCAAACCAGCGCTTTGCCATTTTTTCCTCACCTCTGGCATTAGGGTGTATTTTGTCCTTTTGCATATCCGTATGAATGCTAAATCCTGAATACATATCAACGCTAAACACAGGTGAATTAGCATTATTCAACTTCATCGCTAATTGACTCAATAGTTGATTCAAATGAGGTACAGCACGATCCATTCGCATCGGAATAATTTTAGCCAATAATATTTTTATATGCGGATTTCTAGCACGTAGTTTAATAATAATTTGCTCAATTTCATCACGAGTTGATGCAGGCGTTTGCTTTTGATAAACATCATTAGTTCCTAAATGAATTAACGCAATATCAGGCCGATAACCTTTAATCCATTGATCTAAACCGCTCTCACCATTTGGCAAACCCTCTAAAATCTGATCCGCTCGCCAACCTGAATGCCCTTCATTTTTTTCAGGGAAACGCTGTCCTTTATAAGGATCCCATTTTCGACTGCCATTACCTTTTTTAGTTTGACTACCAATAAATTCAACCTGCTTTCCTGCATCAACAAAATGTTTCCACAAAGGATAACGGTAACTCAATTTATAAGGACTAGCACAGCTAATAGAATCACCGAGTGGCAGAATTTTGATTTTTTTAGTATCAGCATAACTCACCGACAGAGACAAACTAAGAATAATGATAATTTTTAATAAGGATTTCATTGCAGTCCCTGTTCCATTTATTTTTTGTTTCAATCCGCTCCCAACGGTTTAGTTGGGAGATACTGCTAAGCAGTAAGTGCATGATAACCTAGATTGTTTTGGAAAGATATTGCGAATCGGATGTTTTGGGTAGAATTCAGTGTATTCATTTTTTATCTCAGAGACAATTTTCTTTCTTATAGCAAGGTTTTATAATAATCGCGAACCTTACGGTGTTTTTGCCAGTACTATGGGTTCGCGGACAATTTTATCTGATTTTTTTAGCCCGACGGGGTTTGTTACCCCGTCGGAACGTTTTAAAGAAGCCTTGCAGGAAACTGTGAGGCTTTATTGCATTTAAGCTAAACGTGTGGACGGGTTTACAAAACCCGTCCAGCAAGGTTACAAAACCCATCCAGCAAGTGCTTTTTCTAAATGGCGGGAACCGTCAATATATAAAGCCTACATAACCCACGCAAATTGCTCTACTAACGTTGTAGCATAAAGGTAATATACTCAAGATGATTTAGTTTTTCAGATAACACATACATACCCACTAAGGTGCTGATCAGCATCGCTAATGCAAAACCATAACCATAAAAAGCAGGGCCGAGCAGGATACTGAGCCAACTAAAAAAAGCATTGAGAATAAATAAGCCAAAAGTGAGCCAAAAGGCTTGTTTTAATAGATTAAAGTAAAAAAATATATTTAGTGTGGCTAAGAACAGTACTTGAATAGCAGTGGCTAGTAAGTCCACATAATAAAGGTGAATATAGAGAGGCGATAGCTCAAGCCATTTGATAATATCTTTTGCAACTACAAAAAATAGCAATAAGGTAACGCCTTGTATTTTAATGATTTCAAAATAAGCGTTGCGGATGCTTTCTGTCATCGTATTACGCTTTTGTTCGATGCTGTCTAGCGTAGCACCACCATTGATTGCTTGATAATAATCCTTATAAGTACCGACAAAATCTGTTTCTACACGCAGAAGAAAGCTTGCCATTCCTGGAATAATGGATAAATAGGCTAAAAAAATGGGTAAATCATAGATAATAGAGGCGCGTAATACGCCGTTAATACTGTCTGATGTTGAGGGTGTAAACCAAAAAATCCATTTATCAACCCAAACACCTAGATTAAAAAAAAGTCCTACAAAAATAAGAATGACATAAATATTTTTTCGTTTTAGGAAGTCAAAACGAAACAGTCTATCCGCATCAAATTCCTGCAATATCATCAATAATAAGGACAGTAGCATAATGGTATGACCCAGCATAAAGGCGAGTAATAGACCCTGTGATCCTATCGAGTTTAATAGCATTGAAAGCAACACGATACTGCTATAGCTAATAAAAAATACAATAAGAATGGCTTTATAGCGTCGCATACCTGCTATAAAAATAACGGTTAACCAGACATTACACAATAAAACAAAGCTCATTAGCATTAGTAAATTGTAAAAAAAATCAAGCTCTCTAAATAAAAATAGCCACAGTAGCGTCGCTGTCATACCACTGACGAAGGTGAGTAAGCCTAGGGTTGCAAAAAAATTAGGTAAAATAAGGTGGGTATTATTAAGGTAGATTTGATCTGCCATAAAGCGTGTGAAAACTAACTGTATAAGACTACTCAGCACTAAAGAAAACGACATTAGCCACGTCACAGAGACTAAAAACTCACTTAGCCAATAAGTAGAGGTGCTTTGATTACTTAATCCAATAACACCTACTAACATAATCCCTAAAATAGAGAGCACCCAAGGCCCTGAGCTGATTGCTCCTGCATAGGCATAGGTTTTGGCAAGCCCAAACCAACTATCATTTTTCAATAATTTTTTAAGCTCAAAGCCAATTCCAGCCACTTTTTCTACCTTTTTTTATTATAAATTTTAAG
>WGBH01000451.1 GCA_015494435.1 Thiotrichaceae bacterium
ATAGAGAATATTTTTGAGTATAAAAAATAAACGCTTTATAATTTAAAAATTAAAATATATTATAATTAAAATTAATTGTATTTGTTATTAAGGAGAAGGGGGATGAGTCATTTATTAGAAGCAAATTGTTATTACTGTGGAGTGGGACTAGCTAAGAACAGGGCTAAACTTCTTAATATCACGATCAATGGTGAGAATAAGCAACTTTGCTGTCATGAATGCGAAAAGGTTGTTCGTGTTTCTTTGGATAAACAATTAGCCGCAAGAAAACAACTTGAAAGCCCTAAAAAGCGATGTTTCTTTTTTTTAAGCTATGCCTTTTTTGTTGTCGGGGTTGGTGTTTGGATGTTTATTTGATTTAATAAAAATAAAAAGGAGTGAAAGCTTCAGCTTGTTCGTTATCTAATACACCTAAGCTGGACGGGTTTTGTAAACCCGTCTATATGTTTAGTCATGTAGGGCTAGCAATCTTTTCTGCCTACCTGACTCATCTGAAAGATGAACAAAAAAACTGCCCATCCACAATACTAAAATACACGGAACAACACGGAAAGGACTTTGATTGTTTTTTCCGTGTATTTTTGTAGTTTAATTATTTATTACGTCCTGCCGCAATGCGTAAACGTAGGGCATTGAGTTTAATAAAGCCAGCGGCATCTTTTTGATCATAAGCGCCTTGGTCGTCTTCAAAAGAGGCGATATTGGCATCAAATAAGCTATCAGTTTCTGATTTTCGTCCAACGACGCTGACATTACCTTTGTACAGTTTCAGACGTACTGTGCCATTAACATTTTTTTGCGATGCATCAATCATTTCTTGCATCATTTCACGTTCAGGTGACCACCAAAATCCGTTATAAATTAACTTAGCATAACGTGGCATTAGCTCATCTTTTAAGTGAGTGACTTCACGGTCTAAAGTAAGGGATTCCATTGCTCTATGGGCTTTGAGCATAATCGTTCCGCCTGGTGTTTCATAACAACCGCGTGACTTCATACCAACGAAACGGTTTTCAACAATATCATCACGACCAATACCATTTGCACCGCCTATTTTATTAAGCGTTTCAAGCATAGTAGCCGGGCTAAGTGCTTCACCGTTTAAACGAATCGGATCGCCTTTTTCATATCCAAGTTCAATATAAGTTGCTTTATCAGGCGCATTTTCAGGGGAGACTGTCCAGCGCCACATGGATTCTTCTGGCTCATTCCAAGGGTCTTCTAAAATATCGCCTTCGTAGGAGATATGAAGCAGATTAGCATCCATTGAATAAGCGGATTTTTTACTGCCTGCCTTCAAAGTGTCTACGACAATGCCATGTTTTTCGGCATACTTCATTAAATCATTGCGGGAATTCAAATTCCACTCACGCCAAGGCGCAATCACCTCTACACCGGGTTTAAGCGCGTAAGCACCTAATTCAAAACGTACTTGATCATTGCCTTTACCTGTTGCACCGTGAGAGATAGCATCAGCGCCTGTTTCATTAGCCACTTCAATTAAGCGTTTAGCAATTAAAGGACGTGCGATGGACGTACCTAATAGGTATTCACCCTCGTAAGTGGCATTAGCACGAAACATAGGGAAGACATAATCACGTACAAACTCTTCACGTAAATCATCAATATAGATCTCTTTAATACCCATCGCCTCAGCTTTAGCGCGTGCAGGCTCAACTTCTTCACCCTGACCCACATCCGCAGTATAAGTCACCACCTCACATTGGTAGGTTTCTTGTAACCATTTAGCAATAATGGATGTATCTAATCCGCCCGAATAGGCAAGAACCACTTTATTGATCACTTTTGACATAGCTTAAAACTCGTACTGATTTAATAAAAAAAGGAGTATAGCTTAGTTTTATTAGGTAAGCCTTGTTTTAGGTCGCATTGTTATTGCAATTTAATTTATGATTGCCTATCAACTAAAATTAGGAAACACTCAGTCAACAGAGCTTATGAAGATAAAAAAAAACCACTCACTAAAAAAATACAATAGCTTTGGCATTGAGGCTAATAGTCGCTATTTTTGCCAAATAAAAAATAATGAGCAAATACAGGCATTATTAGAATGGCGTCAAAATACTGATATTCCCTTACTCTTACTCGGTGGCGGTAGCAATATTTTATTCAAAAAAGACTACCAAGGCATGACGGCGGTGATTGCAACTAAAGGTATTGAAATAATAAAAGAAGATGAAAAATACACGTATATAAAAGTTGCCGCAGGAGAAAACTGGCATCAATTTGTGCGCTGGTGTGTAGAAAATAACTATGCAGGGCTAGAAAATCTTTCTTTCATTCCAGGGACTGTCGGTGCAGCACCGATGCAAAATATTGGTGCTTATGGTGTTGAATTAGCGGATCATTTATATGCATTAGAAGCGATTGAATTATGTAGCGGAAAAGTAAAAAACTTCACACAGCAGCAATGTCGTTTTGCTTATCGAGATAGCTTCTTTAAATCAATCGCCTTTGGTCAATATTTAATTCAATCAATCACCATTCGATCACCCAAAAAGCCACAATGGAAAATCGAGTATGCAGGGATTAAAAACGTGCTTAAAGGACAAGAAATTAATGCCCAAAATATTAGCAATAGCATTATTACCTTGCGTCAAAGCAAACTCCCCGATCCAGCCATAATAGGGAATGCGGGTAGCTTTTTTAAAAATCCATTGTTAAGCGAAAAGAAATGGCAAGCACTAAAACAACAATATCCCACTCTACCGAGTTATCCACAACCGAATGGTTTAATAAAAACCTCCGCCGCATGGTTAATTGATCAATGTGGCTGGAAAGGAAAACGAAAAGGTAATGCAGGTGTTTATCAAAAACATGCACTGGTATTAGTCAATTATGGTAATGCAACTGGAAAAGAAATAGGGGAACTAGCAAATGATATTATCAAATCGGTGCAAGACAAATTTGCTATTGAACTAGAAGCAGAACCAAGAATAATTGCTTAAAAGAGTGGAAAAGCGATAGCGCATTCACCAAAATCAACCTGTTGCGGTGGATGCGTTACACTTATCAACCCTGTGTCTTTAGTTCAGGAGTAGTTGACAGCTAG
>WGBH01000452.1 GCA_015494435.1 Thiotrichaceae bacterium
AAATTTTATCAGCAGCGTTCAAATGTGGAAAATAAAGAACGTCAACAAGAAAAAAAAGCGAAAGAGGAGCAGGCTCGACTAAAAAAAGAACGGAATGCAAAAATAAGTCGATTAATTAATGAAAATATGCTTGCCATTGATGACCCTAGTGAGCGTTATAATTTTGTTATCGGCACAGCAGTGAAATATATTTATGTCAGCCCAGCGCAATTAGATGAATTAGCGGATGGCAAATTAGCGCTAACCTTTCTAAAAGGAAAATGTCGTCTGATTTCTTCTGATATGGCAAAAGAAATTAGAGAAATAGATCCTAAACGGCTGATTATCCAACAGCAACTTGAATAAAAAAAGCAAATAAAACCCATCGTGGTATTTAGTCCCTTGACGTTAGCTCTTAGGTTTTTATTTACACGTTTATTTCCTTGGAGTAGCCTTAAGAAACATGCACATTTCTAAATAATAAAAATGAGAATCAAAAATGCATAAGCTTATCTTCCTTTTATCGTTGTTATTATTATTTTCCTGTAGTTCTACTACCACAAAACAAACAATTAATAACCGCTTTGTTAGGGCGGTTCCGACAGCATTTCAAGGGACTTTAAACGCTCATAACACAGTACGCATAGCACTTGGGTTAAAACCATTACGCTGGTCTAGTAAATTAGCCCTATATGCCCAACAATGGGCTAATCATCAAGCAAAGACACAAAATTGTTTTATGCAACATCGTCCCCATTATGAAAGTCCCTTTCGGCAAATTTATGGTGAAAACCTTTTTTGGGCCAGCCCTAAGCGTTGGTCTGATGGTAAAGTAGAATTACAGCAAATTAATATCCGTGAAGTGATTAAAGCATGGGCCGATGAAGTGGATGATTATAATTACAACACCAATAGTTGTCGTACAGGTGAGCAATGTGGTCATTATACACAAATTGTTTGGCGTGAATCTGAAGCAGTGGGTTGTGCCAAAGTCGTTTGTGCTGATAAATCACAACTATGGGTCTGTAATTATGATCCTCCAGGAAATTATATTGGCGAGCGCCCCTATTAGTTAAGATACTTTTTTAACCCTTTAAAATTTTGCTAAAATTGTAAAAGTTATTAATAAACAAATAAATTAGGACAAATAATGTCAAGACAAAGCTCTTTTGAATACGATGAACTGATAAAATGTGGTAGTGGTGAACTTTTTGGTGAAGGCAATGCACGTTTGCCAAGCCCTAATATGTTAATGATGGATCGTATTATTGACATTAGCGAAGAAGGAGGTGAGTTTGGCAAAGGCTATATGATTGCAGAGCTTGATATCAAACCTGATCTTTGGTTTTTTGAGTGCCACTTTCCAACAGACCCCGTGATGCCAGGATGCTTAGGCTTAGATGCAATGTGGCAACTCATCGGTTTCTACCTCGGTTGGTTAGATAACCCTGGGCGCGGTCGTGCATTAGGTTCAGGAGAGGTGAAGTTTACAGGACAGATTTTACCAACCGCCAAAAAAGTGACGTATCGTATCGACATGACCCGCGTAATTTGCCGTCGTTTAGTTATGGGAGTCGGTAATGGAACGGTCGCAGTTGACGGTCGAGTTATCTACACCGCTAAAGACTTAAAAGTTGGTTTATTTACTTCAACAGAAAATTTTTAATAGAGTACGCACTCAAATAGAAATTTGGGTGCGAGAAAAAATATTATTTTTCAAATCATCGGCATTGTTTAGGTAAAAGGTTATATGTCCAATTTGATGCTTTAACGGCTTTTGTTGTGATATTAAAAGCCGTGCCATTGCGCTTACCTTGTCGATTAAGAAAATTAATATCACAGCTCACCGTAGCAGTAGGGTCTCGCACTACATCATATTGATAACTATACCCTGCAACCACAAACTGCTTATGACGATAAGCTAAAATAATCGTTTCACGGGTAAGGCTCGCTGATTCTAGGTGTTCAGATAGAATCATTAACGATCCTTTATTGTTTGTTTTGAGAGATACCTTTTGACCGATTATTTGCATAAAGTCAGCAAGATCCTTAAAGAGTACCCGTTTCATTTCCCCTTCCTCTTCTCCTTCTTCAGGCTCTCTAAGATAAAGATATAAATAATCATCCGAAACCAAAATCGCCTTATCCAAGTATCCATCGCTATTAAAATCTGCCTCTAACACATCAGAGACCGTATCAGCCTTAATATATTCTTCTTTATTAGCCGTATAAATATTAGGTAATTCTTTATCCTCTAAGCATTTTTTAAGCAAAAGTGATTTACTTTTTTTATATATTTCTAGAATCGTGTGATTCTTCTTATTTGTCCTTACATTAAGACAAACACAAGAAAAGCCATAATGAACATTCGTTCTAACAAATTCATTATCATTACTTTCAGGCATATTATCCCAAGATTGATCAGAAAGAGGAGAGCGTATTCCTTGCTCAGAAATACCCCATTCCCCTTCCTTATCAATAAAATAAAAATTAGCAGGGGTTGGGTTAAGCAACCAACCACAGCGATACTCCTTCGCCATTAAAGATGCAGTCATAAATGTTGTTAAAAATACAAAAATAATTTTTTTATACATGATATATATCATTTCCTTAGAAAAGAGAGAGAACTTAAAGAGGATAGAATAAGAATGATATTTAGCAAGGTTATAATGCAACGAGACTGTGAAAGTATTCGTGAAACAAATAAAAAATTTTCCCCATTTTTCTTTTATCCCAAAATACTTTCACAGTCCCAACGTCTTCAGTAGAAAAACACAAAAAATTATTTAGTACGTTGTTCGTATATTTTATTTACTATGGGTCTCTGTACACGACAATTTTTCAGAATGCATTGTGAGTAAGTAATTGATTACTCGGTCAGAAG
>WGBH01000453.1 GCA_015494435.1 Thiotrichaceae bacterium
GTACAATGCGTCTAACATCATATTTTCCTATATAAAAGTATTAAAACGAAAAAATGATAAGATATTATTTTTAAAGAAAATTAAATTTTAAGTAACTCTAATTATATTTATGCGAATAAGTCAATAGCTAAAAACTGGAGCATGGAGAAATAATAAAGATATCAGCGGTTGATTTTATCGTATTTTGACTGAAAATAGAGTTTTTCTACAATCAGCGCGGTAGGTCGAGTGATAAATCCCGTCAATAGGAAGTTGTTATTAAAGGAAATAAAGAGAAACAGTTGTATTTCTTGAGCTTTATAAAATATAACGGTTTAAACTTAAACGTCATTTAGATGACAGTTAAGCACATGGTAAATCCTTACAATTCAATCCTAGTCAAATAAAAATACGAATGGAGAAAGTTAAAATGGATACAAACACAACAAGCACCGTAACACGTATTATCTTACCTAATTTTGGAAAATTGTCCGCTATAGCGGGCACATTGCTTATTGTACTCGGTGCAATAGGAATATTTTTACCCAATTTAGTCGCTTTAGAGACGACCTTGTTGGTATCGGGTTTACTCTTAGTTGGTGGTATTTTTTGGTTAATACACAGCGTTAAATATCGCAGCAAAGAATGGACTGAGTGGTTAAAACCTGCGCTTTTATTAGTCATCGGTGGTTTAATGGCGTTCTATCCCATGACAGGGATTGCAACAATTGGTTTATTATTAGCGACTTATTTATTAATTGATGCTTATAGTAGTTTTATTATGGCGTATGCACTACGTCATAATAAAGGCTGGTTCTGGATGGCATTTAATGGCTTGACTTCCTTCGTATTGGCGACGTTATTCCTGATCGGTTGGCCTGCATCCTCACTGT
The DNA here is from genome assembly GCA_015494435.1 of Thiotrichaceae bacterium. GTDB lineage: Bacteria > Pseudomonadota > Gammaproteobacteria > Thiotrichales > Thiotrichaceae > JAGLBW01. The sequence continues at coordinate 873 of WGBH01000453.1, forward strand.
GGTTGGTTGGATTGTTTATCTCTATTAGCCTATTATTTGATGGTATCGCATTGTTTAGTATTTACTGGGTACAAAGAAAACATCACTAAGTTTTTTCGAGATCATCAGATAAATAAAAGTGGGTAATCTCAAGATAACAACTCAAACAGAATGAATTTAATACATTTTGCGCGGGTACTTAAAACAAAGGCTTTTCATCATGAAATCAAATGAATTGAAAGAAAAATTACAAGATACCTACCAAACAATGGTTGAGAGCATTGAAGAGTTGGTAAACAAGGAAGGCAAGCCATTAAGTGAGGCATTTAGTCATGCCGAAGACAAAATCAGCGAGCTTACTGAACTTAGTCGAGAAGAAATACAAGAAGTAAGTGAGGGTGTTAAGGACGATTTACAATTCTTTGCAGAAGCATTAGTCAAAGCAAAGGATGAGTATAAAGCGAAAATAAAGCTTGATATGCACTATATTAGCGATAGCTTATTGGATAGTTTTGCTAAAATTTCCGATTCAAACACTGCCCAACTGATTGCATTTAAAAACAAACTTAAACAAGAAGCACAAGCGGTTAGTGTTGATGCACATAGTAAAGAGCATTATGAACATCAAACGTGGCATGATGACCGTACACTCTGGTTGGATGAAATTGCCTTATGGAAAGAAGAGCATAATACAGCGTTAGTAAAGCTTCAACAGATAGAGCAGGCGATTAAAGAGCATACTCTGCTATTAGATGAACATGCCCAAGTGATTCAACAGCATGAGGCTCAAGATAAAGCACATGAAACCGTCCTTGCCGAGACAGAGCAAGATCCAAGCAGTCAGATTTTAGCGGTAGAGGATGAAAAACAAGCAACGCAACATCAAGCAATAGGCGAGGAGCATAAAAAACACGCACAGTTACATCACGAACTGAAAAAAGGTCATCTTAAAACAATATCATTGGTGAATAAACTTCATCAACAAACCGTAAAAGAATCATAGGGAGAACATGATGTTACAGTTTTTACCCGTTGTGGATACACATATTATTGCTGTCCGTGCCTCTGGCAAATTAAGCCATGAGGATTATCAACATTTTTTACCTCAACTTGAAGAAAAAATAGCCTCAATAGAATACCCTTCTATTTTGCTTGAGTTGGATAATTTTTTAGGCTGGGATTTGGAAGCTGCTAAGGATGATCTGCATTTTGTGATGCAACATAATCGAGATTTCGAGCGAGTAGCGATTGTTGGTGACAAAGCATGGGAACATTGGATGGTGGCGATGGTGAAGCCCTTTTTGCCCTCTGATAATGCCCGTTATTTTGATCGTGAAGCACTCAAACAAGCATGGTATTGGTTACGCGAGCCAACACAACAACGCAAGGCGGCTACACAATTAACACCGTATCAATCCATCGTTGCTGCGATAGATTTTTCTCTTTACTGCCAACATGCGGCGAGACGTGCCTTAGAGTTGGCAAGTTTTTACCAAAGCCCAGTGACTTTTTTGCATATTACGGAAGAAATTTTACCTTATTATGGCGATGCCATGATGCCCTATCCGCTTGAGTCTGAGTTATTAGAAGAACAAAACAAGCAAAAAGTTGATGCGGCTAAACAGCAGATGGAGGGATTTATTAAAGCGTTACAAGTCAGCGATAAGATACCGTTGCACTCCCGCGTTATTAGCGGTGATGTAGAAGCGGCGATGTTATCTTTTATCGAAGCACAACAGGTTGATCTGATCGTCTTTGGTGGTAAAAAGAAAACAACCTTGGATAAATTATTAGGCTCTGTGCCACATTATATCCAAAACCATGCCAACTGTGATGTATTGGTGACCCCTTTACAAGAAATAGATAGTTTTAAAGTATCGTAGACAATAGATTCAGGCAATAGATTCAAACAATACCTTCGCTAAATTTAAAGGATGATTTTGGTGGATCCGCTATCGCTTATCCACCCTGAAAATCACAATTGGCGAAGATCTTAATAAATACAAGAAATTGAAATTGCACTGAAATAAATCAAAATCGAAGAATATATCATCAAGGATAAATTAAGGATAAATCGGCATCCTTCATTCCCCAGTTAACACTTTATGGATAAAAAGATGAAAAGTGCCTCTATAGCACAATAATACTCTAATTTGCTATAAACTAGAGTACTTTTAGCTGGGCATAGCAACCCACACAGAGGCACTTTAACAATGATAGCAAAAA
>WGBH01000454.1 GCA_015494435.1 Thiotrichaceae bacterium
ATTCGAATTGCTCAAACAAAATCCATGTCATCCGTCCCTGCATTTCAAGAAAGTGGGAAAATTTTGGTCTTTAAGAATAACTGATTATTACAGAGCTTTAGCAATCCAAGACGGAAGTGATTACATTTTGGTTTGGATCGGAACACATTATGATTATGAAAAAATGATAAAAAGAACCTAAAAACTCGCTTCAGCGGACCCGCTTAACCGCCGGCCGCTGAGTTTAGGCGTTAGCTTGAATATAGGAAAAATGAAAAAAATCTCGTATGAAGAATATTCCCGTAGTTTTAATGACGAATCGTCTTGCCATACCAATGAAAAACAGCAGGAAATTAAACTTTGTGAGGCATTGAAATACGCATTAGAAACGCGTAAATTTGAAATACAATTATATTGGGAACGAGCAAAATACTTTTGGACCTTTATCGCCGCTTCATTAGCTGCGTATGGATTAGTACAGAAAATTGAATCTGCAGATACTAAAGAATGGCTTTCCCTACTGATATCCTGTCTTGGGCTGGTGTTTTCAGTAGGATGGTATTTTGTAAATCGTGGGAGCAAACATTGGCAAGAAAATTGGGAAAATCATGTTGCCTTACTAGAAGATAAAGCAATAGGCCCCTTATTTAAAACAATATTAATGAGGCATAAATGTCAGGACAAAGGTTTTAAGGAAAAAGTCATAGGGCCAGCTCCATATTCAGTTTCTAAGATTAATCAACTAATTAGTCTGTATATTGTATTCTTCTGGTTTGCATTAATAGTTCATGGCTTGATAAAGAAAATTGAAATTTTCCATTCAAAGATTTTAATTGAATTATCGAGCGGTTCGCTTTATTGGTTCTTTTTTACTGTATTATCTCTAATTTTTTGCTTCCTTATTTGGAAATGGGGTAAATCGGATTTACCAGCTAAGAGTGAGGAATCAGATTATATTTTGACTGCTAAACAGTTTAAAATAACTATAAAAGACAAATGAAATAAGCTAACAAGCGGGTGCACTTGACCGCCATTCCGCTGCGCCCTTCGGGCTTGCTCCATGTCGGCAAGTGACCCTGGACGTTGGAAAATTATTCCTTTTAGTTAAAGCTTTATGTTGTAAATATAGATATTTCCGAGAACTTTATTTTTTCTGTACGTTTGAATAATAAATAGTTCCGTTATGATGGATCTTCTTTCCGAGTTTAAGATCGTTCTCTCCGCTGCAAGTGAATGGGGCATAAAAAACGTATTTCTTCATAGGAAGAATTCTGAAGCACCATTTAACGATCTCAAGCATTTAAAAAAATTTATATCTGCATGTCACAGGGGATATGAGAAGGCGCAAAGCCGTATAATCAATATTATTTCTGCAATAAAAAATGACTTTACTTTAAGTAAAAGTGAAAAGAAATACTGGGAATTATGCTTCCGCAGAATAATTGACACCATAGCCTATGCTATGTTAGGAACACAGACTCATGTTGCTCGTCGTTTAGTTCTTCACGATTGTCCTCCGCCTATTGATCTAAATGTTATCAACGCAAATAAAAAAGTTGCTGATATGTTTAACCTTGAAAGTCGATTGACGTTTGCTCTACTTGCAGATTTGTCAACATTTATACATGTGTGCGATATTTTACGTGTTGATTTTAGACAAAATCCCCCTAGATTATTACTAATCGAAGTAAAATCTGGGAAAGTAAATGAGATACTTCTTGAAAAATTAGCTTCTTATGAGCCCAAACAAGAATCTTTTGATCTTTTAGAAAAAGATCAAAAAATTGAGGAACGGTATAAGTTACAAGCAAAGAGAATCCTGAGACAAAAGATACGCCTTCAACAAATAATGGAAATTCTGAAAACAGATAAGGGAATCGATATACAGTCTGGAAAATTACTGAAACTATCGGGCCCATCTATCGAGACATCCGATTATGACTCTTTTTTAAATCAGTTGTGCAAAGCAGCCCTAAAAAAGGGCATTGCATCTGGAACTGTTCAATTTTGTATACACATCGGTGTAGGGTATGCGCAGGACGTTGAAGAAGCAATTAATAATTCTAGAAAAGCAGCCTTATTAGGCTATTATGAGAGTTTAAAGGAAATGACAAATGAATTATCTGAGATTAGAGCTGAATTATCCTGTTATCTCGATCAAAAGGAGTTTATTAAAGGTTTGGATCCATTCATATGGAATTTATACGGTATGTCGGATAATCCTTTTCCCTTGTGGAAAATTGATAGGGAAAATATTCTTTCATTAGTAGAAAGGAAAATGAGGATCTTTACTATTTTCGATCTTCCAGCTTTTATATACTTATCAAGGAAGTTAGGGTTAAATCTAAGGCTTTCCTCACGAAAGAAGGGTGGTAAAGTCATTAAACAACTTGGCAGGAAACATATACCCACATGGGGAGGTAGAGTATTAGTAGTAGATACACCGAAGGGAGAACTAACTATTGGTGGTGGAATTATTCACAGATTCATTGTTGACCTTAAGACTCCTTCTCAGTTCATTTACAAATTAGCGCAGGGTGACTGGTCTTGAATTCTAATGAGACCTTTGCAAAAATAGATGACAAATTCTCTTTCTCATGCTAAAATAGCCCAAAAACTAAAGGAGACTGATTATGTTCAAACAGAACAATGATCAGTTGTCCTTCGGCGAATATGTCCTCTATCAAAATCTCCCTGACGATATCTTCTCTCAAATTCATCATCTCATCGATTGATACCCTTTTGAGCAAATCCTTGCTGCTCTTCACCTCGTTAGAGTAGGTACCAAGTCCGGATAATGTTATCGAACAACACTTTAGAGACCTTTGCAAAATTTCGTGAAAAATCCTTTCTATCATGCTAATATAAACGAAAAACTAAAGGAGTCTCAATGATGTTCAAGAAAAATAGCGGACAACTCACCATAGGAGAACACCTCATCTACCAAAATCTGCCAGAAGATATCCTCTCTCGCATTAATAAACTCATCAACTGGCAGCCTTTCGAACAAATCCTTGCCGCCCTCCATCCTGCCAAAGTCGGCCGGAAGGCCCATAATCCTGTTATGATGCTTAAAATCCTCATTATCCAGCAAATCTATGGCCATTCTGACCCTGGAAAATGAAGAGAGGCTTTTTAAAAGAAACGGCTATATGTTGGTAAAAATTTGCCTATAAACCGAAGATAAGGAGGATAAATATCAAAAATAGTAGAAAACAAGCGAAAACAAAGGAAATATAGATCTGCAATATAGATATTTGAGGATAGAATTAACTGACAAAAAGCTAGAACTTAGATTAGTAAGACTAATCAATTTTTGGGAGTGTCCACCCAACTGTGGAAATTGTAGAATGACAAAATCACAAAAGGAGGGTGGACACCATGACTAAAATCAGAAAGGCTCCCCGAGCTGAAGAAGTACAAGCCAC
>WGBH01000455.1 GCA_015494435.1 Thiotrichaceae bacterium
CAGAAAGAAAAATTGCAATTGAAAACATTACTCAACAAAGGAAAGTATGGCGAGATAAAGTCAGAGAAAAAGCATTAGAAACATCAAAAGCATATAAAGATAATGATGTCTCAAAATTAAAAGAATTGTATGTGGAGTTCCAGCTAATCCTTAACCCAGAAGACGAAAATGATAAGTCAATACTTGATACATTGTGGGCAATGCAAAACAAAGATGAAATAAACGACCTAATTATCGAGTTCTCAGAAAAGCTTTCTTTGCTTCTCAAGCATGATTGGGAAAGAGCAAAGTTAGAGGCTAAACCCGTTTGGCATTTTTGGGGTAAACCGAAGCGCAAAGGTTACGATGAATTCAACAATAAACGTAATGCAAAAAGCAGCTAACAATCGCGTAAACTCGGACTGGCAATTCCGCTGCGCTCCATTGCCAGCCGGTTACGCGAGGCGTTAGCCATGAAAAATCATAAACTGAATCTTGAGGAATATAAAGAGATGATGATTGTCTTTTGGAAAAAAGGAAAATAAATTAAATGAAGAATGTCTTATATCAAACCAAGCAGGGGAAGTTATTAGTAGGTGACTCTATTGATATAAGCAATAAGTACCTAAAGAAATATTATAAAAATAAATTTCAACTGATTATTACCTCTCCTCCTTTTCCTTTAAATGCAAAAAACGGTATGGAAACCTCAATGGAAACGATTATTTGGAATGGTTTGTTAGTTTAGCGCCAATTTTTAACGATTTGCTCACTGACGATGGATCGTTGGTTATTGAAATAGGGAATGCTTGGGAAGAGGGAAGGCCAGTACAGTCGCTGTTGCACTTGGAATGTCTTTTGGGGCTAGTCAATAATCCCGATTCCGACCTTAGGCTAATACAGGAATTTATATCATATAACCCTTCACGGCTTCCATCGCCTGCGCAGTGGGTAACTGTTAACCGTCTTAGAACAGTTGATAGTTATACCCATGTTTGGTGGATGTCAAAGAGTGACTATCCAAAAGCTGATAATTCAAAAGTGCTGCGGCCGTATAGTAAAAGCATGCAAAAACTTTTAAAAACAAAGAAGTTTAATGCAGGAAAACGCCCTTCAGAACATGAGATTAGCAAGTCCGCATTTACCAAAAACAACGGTGGAAGCATAGCGCATAATCTATTTGAATTAGAGCCTTTAGATAATAACCGAGAAGTTCGGCTCCCTCATAACGTTTTAAGTTTTTCAAATACTAATTCCAATGATTATTTTCTTAGGCGATGTCGAGAGGAAAATATTACTCCACACCCCGCAAGAATGCATGCTGGTCTGATTGCTTTCTTTATTGACTTCTTAACCGATGAAAATGATTTGGTACTAGACCCTTTTGCTGGTAGTAATACCACTGGCTACATTGCTGAGAAACGTAATCGCAAATGGGTGTCTATAGAGATAAGCGAAGATTATGCCTATGACTCAATTATCCGTTTTGATGATCCTGACTTAAATACATCATTAAAAATTTGTTCAAAGAATAGAGGGGTGGCCTAAATGCTGGAAAACCAATTAAAGAATATTGCTAGTATCGATATTTTCAACAAGGGGCGCGATAAAACACTTTTTATTGGCAGACCATATTATCTGGACTATGAAAAGACACAAATATTAGTTTCTGATGCATGGAAACACCAAGTTGGCGGTATCCCTCAAGGAGCATTTTTGCTGGCTTTTTATGATGGTGAGGAAGACGTTCAGGAGGCGATTTTGTTAAGAGCGTTAACACCATCAAAACTTCCAACAGATAATGATGTTGTCAGTTCGATGATTGAATATTACAAAGAAGGAACTGATATTAGTGGTCGTGCAGGCAGTGATAATGAAAGTAAACTGGATGATTTTACAAGGTATGAATTTAGTTTCTCAGGATTGGAGTGTCGCGTTCTGGGATCATTCTATAAAATAAAAGAAATATCCACGGTTGACGGTGAAGAAATAACTAAGGAGGTTATAGAGTTTGGGGCGGATTTAGAAAACTTTTTCGCTGCAAATAATTACAGCGTATATAAAGCAACGGGGGATGTGCTGCATAGCATAGTTAATCAGCGTGATAATGACTTGATTGCAGGAAATGAAAATGAATTCAAAATTGGACATGTCCGTTATAGCTCGAGCCGTAGGTTTCAAGTTAAAGAGCCTGATGTTGATGTTTTTATAAGCCCTCAGGACTTTATTGGAAAAAGAACGGCTTTGTTTGGTATGACTAGGACAGGTAAATCAAACACGGTCAAGAAAATTATTGAAGCTACTGCGGAAATATCACTCAAGGCTCCTATAAAAATCCTGCCGAATGAAACTAATGAGCTTGCGCCTTTCACAAAAGAGGGTGCGCCTCAATACCAAGTTGGTCAAATAATATTTGATGTAAATGGTGAGTACGCAAATCCTAATCTTCAAGATGAAGGGACAGCCATCTATGAATTATATGAACAATTGGTCGATCGTTATTCAATAGTAGATAAGACTGACAAGGGATTTAAAGTTCTAAAAATTAACTTTTTTAATGAAATTGAAGCTGGATTTAAGCTTATATCTGGTGGCTTATCAGATCAAAGCAGCACTTACATTAAGAGCTTTTGTACTATTGACTTGACTGAACCAGAAAATTACAGGTTGCCGCCAAATCAAAAGACTAGTGACGAGAGAAATGCTGCAATTGCGTATGACAAAAAAGTAGCAATATATAAATGCTGTTTACATGAAGCTGGATTCAAAATTCCTAAGAACGGTGATAAAGTAAAATTCTATGGAGATGCAAAAACAATAAATCAAATTGTGCCATACTTAAAACCACATGATGGATTAACTCTGGATCAGGCAGTTATGTGGTTTAAAGAAGTCTTTGATGCAATGGGTAATGATGAGC
>WGBH01000456.1 GCA_015494435.1 Thiotrichaceae bacterium
ACTCTATCACGCGCTTAAAAAACTTAGTATTATTTAATGAATTTCAAAAAACACTCAATAAAGAATTTGGAGCAATAAATACCATTTTACTGATTACCTCTAGTTACTTTGTAATTAGAGCGGTTTATGCTATTAAACTTGATCAAGTAAAATCTTGTATTGTCAACTTAAAGATAGCCCTAGCTTTTGGAGTAGGCTTCTTAGTATTGAAATCATTAGAATATTATGACAAGTTTTCTGAAGGTGTTACACTCAGTACAAATACTTTTTATATGTTTTACCTATCCCTCACAATGTTTCATTTTTTACACGTGATATTAGGAATGATTATTTTAAGCGCTGTTATTTTTAAAGCAAAACGTGGTTATTATAATGCTGAAAATCATATTGGTGTTGAATCAGGAGCATCCTATTGGCATATGGTTGACCTTGTTTGGATTATTCTTTTTCCTTTAGTTTATATTATCCGATGAAATGATTATGAATATAATGAAAAATCTCAATCATAATATTATCAATATACAGACTCTATGGTTGCTAATGGTGCTACTGACAGTATCGAGTTATGTTGTAGGAAAGATTGGCTTTAATGGTCAATTGAGTGTATTTATTTTATTGTTAACCGCCGTTATTAAAGGTAGTTTTATTATTCGTGATTTTATGGCGCTACGTGGTGTATCACTTTTATGGCGCGTTATAATGTATGGCTGGTTATGGGGAGTTACCTTGTCAATAGCAACCATCTATTTGTTTAGCCTTTAACCTAAATCCGTGAGACAACTTATGAAAAATTCCATCGCCACAATCATTTTAGAACAAGAAACCATTCCAAAGGTTGCATTAGACTTTATGAATAATACTCATTTTGAAGAGCTTAAGATAGTTAAAGAAATCGCCGAGTTAATCAATACACTAAAAATAGATAATAACAAAATTCACATACAAAAGTCCCTTAGTGAAACCCTTAATGCGTGGTTAAAACATACTGTTGAACACTTTAAGCATGAAAATGAATTAATGAAGGAGACTGATTTTCCAGCCTATTCTATTCATAAAAAAGAACATGAAATAGCATTAGAAAGAATGAAAAAGGTAATAAATAAATGGATCGAAGACCAAGATATTAACTTAATTCACGACTATATTTTTTCATTTTGGCCAATGTGGTTTACTCAACATATAAATACAATGGATATGATGACTGCAAAATTTGCTGTTAGTCATGGATATAAAAATCACTGAGTATAAGAGCATAGACTATGAGCAATATCCCTTATTATCAAGCACAAAATAATGAAGTTGAATTATTTGAGCATTGTTACAATAAGCAACTGCCTTTATTAATAAAAGGGCCAACAGGTTGTGGTAAAACACGCTTTATACAATATATGGCTACTAAATTGGGTTGTCCGCTTTATACCGTCGCTTGCCATGATGATTTAACGGCTTCAGACCTTGTTGGCAGACATTTAATTGGTGATGGCGAAACCTACTGGCAAGATGGGCCACTGACAAAAGCAGTCAGAGAAGGGGCTATCTGTTATTTAGATGAGGTTGTTGAAGCACGTAAAGATACCACAGTCGTGCTTCACCCTTTGTCTGATGATCGTCGCATTCTTCCCATAGAACGTACGGGCGAGTTATTACAAGCCCCTAACGATTTTATGCTGGTTGTCTCCTATAACCCAGGTTATCAAAACTTACTCAAAGGTATGAAGCCTTCAACACGTCAGCGCTTTATTTCAATGCGTTTTGATTACCCTGATGTTGCTACAGAAACAATCATTATTCAAAAAGAAACGAATATTGATGATAAAACGGCAACGCTATTAATAGAACTTGCTCATTCTCTTCGCGGCTTAAAAGATCATGATTTAGAAGAATCCGCCTCAACACGATTATTAGTGTATGCGGCAACCTTAATTAAGGCAGGATTTGCACCGATTGATGCCTGTAGAGCCGCTATTATCGAGCCACTTAGTGATGATGAAGAAACCGTTGAAGCCTTGATGGAAGTCGTTCGCGCTAAAATTGGAAATTAAAAAATGGATGATCAACGATACAAGGAAAAATTTAGCCCTGATTATACAGGAGCTGTAGCTATAGCTTTTTTTATGGCAAATTTATTGTTTATTGGTATTGTTTATCTCATTTTATGGGGGCTTTATTTTTTAGCCTATCAAAACACATCACAAGTTAGTAAAAATTATATAAAACAAGCCTTATGGGGCAGTACCATCACAACGAGTATTGCAATCATGCTGGCTATTATTGCCTTTAGTACCACAGGTTTTGCATCCGTTCAGGCTTTATTAATGGCTGAAATTTACCTTATGGTCATTGTCCCTCTTTTTATGTTTTTAGGTATTTTAGGTTTTAGCAGAGCAATCAATGCAAGAAACTTTAGCTTTCCAATCATTGGAAATATGCTAGGTATTGATAAATAAGCAATGAATAGCCTCACTTCCTCAACAATAGTTTCATCAAAATCTTTCTCTAAAGAGATAGATTTTACCCCAAAGAAGTCAAATATTCCCGGTAGCATAGCAATCTGGTTCGCTATTTTGGCAGAAATGAGTGAGTTTGCGATTATGTTTATCGTTTATTTTTTAGCGAAAGTACATAATCCCGAACTTTTCTATGAGGGTCCTACAAGGCTCAATACATTAGCGGGTACAACGAATACGCTTATTATGCTCACCAGTAGTTTTTTTGTGGTCAGAGCGATAATGGCAATACGTGATAATAAACGCAAACAAAGTGCTAACTGGCTTTGGGGTGCTGTTGGCTGTGGAATTATTTATCTGATTATCAAAGCCTTTGAATACCAATGGAATGCCTCACAAGGTTTAACCACTGAAACTAATATTTTTTATGGTGTTTATTATTATGTAACTTTCAACCACTTCTTACATGTTGGTTGGGGGAGTGCAGGTTTAATCTGGGTAATTTATCGCATTAATACGGGTATTTATACTTCAACGGAACATGAAGGTTTAATTAATATGGCTGTTTATTGGCATATGATTGATTTAGCTTGGATTACTATTTTTCCATTACTGTATGTAATTAGGTGAAGTTGCAATGATAGAAAAACGATTAGTGCTAACATCCCCTATAAGGCTTATTAATATTCTATGGATTATGCTTATTATATTGACCTTATTCAGTGCTTATATGGCAGAACGTGGCACAACAGAATTTTATAGTATCGCTATTATGGCGGTTGTACTTGCCATTAAAGGCAGAATAATTGTTGATCACTTTATGGAGCTAAAAAATGCTCATATTGTTTTAAGAACATTAATGCGAGTTTATTTTTATATTATCCCTATGATGATCATTATTGTTTATTTATTCGCAGAACAAATTGCCAAATGGACGAGCTTATAATGTAAGGCTATCAATACAAAATCGCTAAAAAAAGGAGCGGTAATAAGTTTTTATCCTTTTTTCATAGTGATTACTTTGATTATCAAAAGAGTGGGTTATGAGAACAATAAACTGCAATCACTGTAATAATATCATTAAGGCTAATGATAAAATATGTTCAAGTTGTGGAATGCCACTTGCGTCAAAACAGCCACTACCACAACGAAAGTTTATTTTTTGGTTTATCTTTATTGTACTATTTTCATTGAGCATGATGATTATTCTACCGTGGTTTGGCTCAACCCCCGTGCTAGGACAATAAAATGTTAGAAGAATTAGTTGGTTCAACATGGCATAAATTCATCACTAAACGGGCAGACAGCAACTACCCAGATGCTATTGTCAGACTTGATGAAATTCGTCACAGAATGGGGGTTTTCTTTCGTGCATTAGGCGGCGAAGGCGGTTTACGGGTTGAAAACGCAACCGAATCTACACTACATACACGTCGATCAATATTGCAACGTATTGCAGGTATGGGTGATAAAACACAATACGCATGGCGTGATAATGAAACACTTCGGTTGCCAGACAGTATTGCGCTTTTTCCCACTCGGCAACTCAATCTTGACCTTTATTTATGGCTGACCGCTTTATCTGTGATTGATGATAATGAGATTCCTGTAGAAAAAAACACAAACTGGATTTTAAAAAACCAATACCGTAGTTATAAAACATTAAAAATTTGGCCAGGTTTAAATCAGCGTTATCAAACGTTGCTAAAAGCACATTTAGCCCAACGCCCTACCCCTGAATCACTGCCGAAAGATGAAGCAGAGCAAGAAAAAATCATTCGTCTTTCTTTAAGCAATATCACGTCAGTAGATGATTTAACAACTGATTTGAAATACGCTAAGCGTCCGCCTCAAGCTGTTATTTTGTGGTTACATCCTGCTCCCCCAAATGAAGCGTTTCGAGAGCAAAAAAAACATCAAGACCCTGATATTGAAGCTGCCCCCCAATCAAAGAAAAATCAAAAAAAACAACAAAAGCGTAAACAAGGCAATCGTGAGGATATGCCAACAGGCAATGAAGGCTTAATGAGTTTTCGACTAGAAAGTCTATGGAGCTGGGCAGAATACAGCAAGGTAGACCGTACCAGTGTCGAAGATGACGATGATGATGCGATGGCAACTGCCGAAGATATGGATAATATTACCGTTGCACAAGATAGCCAAACCACATCCAGTAAAATTAAACTCGATTTAGATCTGCCATCAAATCAATACGACGATATCGTATTAGGCGAAGGTATCCCTATTGATGAGTGGGATTATAAACAACAAAAACTACAAAAAGCACATTGTCGATTGCAAGAAATGAAATCTCGAAATAGCGAGCCAAGCAATCTACCCAAACGCTTACAACAACAAACGCATAAAATTCGACGGCAATTTGAAATACTACGTCCACAACGTCATTGGTTAAACGGTCAAACGGATGGCACAGAAATAGATTTAGAGAATTACGTCAATTTTTTATCTGATCTTAAACAAGGTCACGTCAATAGCGACACCCCTATTTATCGGGAATTACGCAATAAAACCCGTGATCTTTCTTGTTTGTTATTGGCCGACCTATCGTTATCAACCGATGCACATATAAACAATCATGCGCGTGTAGTGGATGTTGTGCGTGATTCACTATTTTTATTTTCAGAAGCACTCACTACCACAGGAGATCGTTTTGCGCTACATGGCTTCTCATCACGCAATCGTAACCATATCCGTTTTTATAATATCAAAGGCTTTGATGAAAAATACGATGACAAAGTATGCGGTCACATCAACGCCATCCGCCCAGGCTATTACACCCGTATGGGGGCAGCCATTCGACATGCTACACAGTTGCTCTCAAAAGAAGCCAGTACACAAAAATTATTATTAATTCTTACCGATGGAAAGCCCAATGATCTGGATAAATACGAAGGAAGATACGGTATAGAAGATACACGCCATGCCGTGTTAGAAGCTGAAAAGCTAGGCTTACGCCCTTTTTGTGTCACCATAGACGAACAAGCAGAAGACTATCTACCCTATTTATTTGGTAGTCGTTCCTATACCCTAATCCGTAATGCTGAAGAATTACCTAAAAAGCTACCCTTGTTATACTTAAAATTAACGCATTAATATACAATAAAATCATCTATCTCTTTATTTTTAAGATAAAATTTCGTCCTAGCTCGTTCTGCCTATAGAATAGCGCATCTTCTACACTTTAAATCTAAATGAACGCCCTCAAGGATTACTAGATTCATACTAAAACCTTATGAATATTTTTATAGCGCAGTCAACTTGTTGCGTACTTCATCAAAAGCGAGTATATATATTCATTTTTGATGAATGTTATTACTTTTATTAAACTAAAAAATATAGTTAAATCACAGA
>WGBH01000457.1 GCA_015494435.1 Thiotrichaceae bacterium
GACAGATGAAATTAAAAATACAAGTTGTATTGATACACGACCGATCTCTTTAACTTGTTTTGAGAATCTACTTTATTGCTGTGATAACGAAGATTATAACGACTAGCCGACAGCAACTGCAAGTCCAGAGGAAAGAGCAGCAATTCAGAGCATCTCACTCGACAATAAAAAACAGCAAGATACAGAGATATTTTTAGTAGCTTTTCCTGCTAAATTCTATAAATAATGGATGTTTTAACAATACCTTCGCCAAATTTAGATTTATAGGGTGGATAAGTGTAACGCATCCACCGCAATACGTTGATTTTGTTGGATGTGTTATCACTTATCCATCCTACATTTCGATTTGGCGAAGGTGTTGAGGATGGGTATATTTATTACTTGGTGTTAAAAACTATGCCCAACATTAGCTGTTTGTAAACTGGAAATACTATTCCTCTATTGATAGTTAAATTACCGCTCCTAAAAATCATATACTATCGCATACAGACAGATTAAGTTGATTCGCTCTCCGTTAATATCTATGACTAGCGCGTAACTGGAGTCCTGAAGGGGCGGTCATTCGACTATATACACATAGCAAAGCTAACTCCTCCGAGGCACAAGGTCTGCCCCATCACTGACAAGACATCATGTGCAGCATTTATGCCCGCATGAGAAACCTCCCCACTGATGTGATAAAACTTATCGCCTACCCATTTACTCCTAAAGAACAACAGGCACTTGAGTCCATTTGTGAAAAGCACAATGCAAGCTAGAACCTCAATCATGGTTCCGTAGTATAGAACATAAAAAAAATGGTTTTGGTTGCATATCCAATGAATAAAAGCTTATATTTGACGATAAAGGGCATGATTATTCACGCAATATATTCTCAATTATTATGTTATACACTCCTCATATTTATGTAAAAATATATTATTTCATATGATAACATGTGAAAAATTATTACTATGAGTAGCCCTCTTGCCCTTTAGTAACTCAAACGGTATTCTGCATCGAAAATTATTATTCAAGGAACCCCCAATGAAATTAATTACTGCTATTATAAAACCTTATAAACTTGATGATGTACGCGAAGCCTTGTTTGAGGTGGGTATTCAAGGTCTTACTGTTACTGAAGTAAAAGGTTTTGGTCGCCAAAAAGGTCATACTGAACTGTATCGTGGCGCTGAGTATGTTGTTGACTTTCTACCTAAAACAAAAATAGAAACCGCTGTTCCAAGTGATGCGGTTGATAAAGCGATTGAAGCGATTATCAAATCGGCTAATACTGGCAAAATTGGTGATGGTAAAATTTTTGTATCCAATATCGAGCAGACTATCCGTATTCGTACCAGCGAAACTGGACCTGAAGCACTTTAAGAAAATTTACGGCATCGTTCATTTCTCTGTTTACACTTTAGTTGTTACCTTTACTCTAAAATATCACATCATTGCGAGGAGCTTGATTAGCGCAGCGAATCAACGACAAAGTAATCTTTTAACTTTAGTACATAACTTAAAGAGATTGCTTCGTCGTTTGTGAATAAATTCACAAAGCTCCTCACAATGACGTGGTGTAAAAAGTGTAAACTACTTCTTAGACATATGAAGGATGCCCGCAATATGGATAAATTCATTATTTGAAACGTCCTAACAAAAACCTTTAATCAAATCATAAATCACTTTTTCGATTGATCAAAGGTTTCCTAAGCCTAAATAAAAGGAATCATACCAAATCTATTCCAAGGAGTAGGCTGTCCTAGCCAGCGTTGTCCGATGGTTGCATAAACTGAACGAAAGTC
The DNA here is from genome assembly GCA_015494435.1 of Thiotrichaceae bacterium. GTDB lineage: Bacteria > Pseudomonadota > Gammaproteobacteria > Thiotrichales > Thiotrichaceae > JAGLBW01. Next base: position 1,788 of record WGBH01000457.1, read on the forward strand.
AGTGGTGTAATGTACATTTCCATTATGATCCAAGTTTGAAAGATTAGGATGCTTGCCATACAACCGTCCACCGCGCACCTTACCACCAAGTACCATCAGAGCCGATGCTGTACCATGATCAGTTCCATTGCTTTTATTCACTTTTGCACGCCGCCCAAATTCAGAATAAGTGACTATCAACACTCTATCCCATATATTATATTGCTTCATGACATCAGCAAAAGACGCAAGCCCGCTCGCTAACTGATATAAGGCATTACCCTGTTTACCTAACTGATCGGCATGGGTATCAAACCCTTCTTGGGTTACTTTATAAACAGGTGAATCAACACCATTTAAAATCAGATCGGTAACAGATTGTAAACTGCGTGCAAATTTACCCTTCACCTGTCGCATTGCATTGTGTGTAGATCCCCTTCTGCCCATTCGCTGATTAATCTGCTTACTCACATCATACAGTTGGTGTTGTTTATTGGTAATATGTGCTACTGCCGCTGTTTGTCGAGAGGGTTTAATATCTTCAATATAACGTGCTTGACGCAAAAAAGTATACGGATTTTGCATTGTGATACTATTGAGATTCGTAGCATCCAATGGCCCTAAATCGACCTGACCTGAATTAATTGCAATCCCATGTAACCCTTTTTTATAACGTGGCAAAATCTTTGATAGCCAACCATTATCTAATACTTCATCTGCATTAGAGGCAGTTTCCCATATATCAATGGAACGAAAATGTGATAAAACTGAATGTGGATATCCCACCCCTTCAATCCATGCCATTTGACTTGCATTCCATAACGGTGCAATTGCTTTCAAACTAGGGGCTAATGCTCTGCCACCACCATTTTTTAATGGGATGGTTGCACGCTTTGATAATGCAATACTGCCACGATAGCTTTCATAAAGCGGATCATGATGGGGAACTAGGGTATTAAAACCATCATTTCCTCCTTTGAGTTCCACTAATACTAATATCTTTTTTTGAAGCGTTGGTTTTTGTGTTGCAAATGCTAATTCTGGCATAGCTCCCGCCATGCTAAGCAAACTACTATATTTTATAAAATCACGTCGATCCATTATCTTATATCTCCAGTCATTCTGGTCATTAACACACTTGATAAGCAGGATCTAATACAAGATCTCGTACTACACGTTGCTTATCTCTTGTTAAATCGATTTTGTTCAATGGCTCAATTGATAGCAACCACTGCTGTAATCGTTTCCCTGACGTATTTGGCAATTGACTAGCTACTTTTCCATGAGGAAGGAACGGTGCATCTGTCAAATCGTTTAAAAGTGCTGTACGCAATAAAATAGATTGCGTACTAATCCAATCGTGCCCTCCTGACCATCCTTTGACACTAGGATGCTCAAAAACCCCCTGCCCTAATATATTCAAACGATGCTCTATACCATGACGAGGTAGTTTATAAGGTAAGGTACGCAATGTACCAATTGCTAATTGAATCGGCGATTTAGTCAATGCCCCTCGGTTTCTTTTGTCCCAAAACTCTTTACTGGTTAATACCGCTTTTAATAAAGTTGGAATATTATAATTTGAGCGACGAAAGACATTTCCCCATGTTTTAACTGTATAAGGATTTGGTTTTGAATCACTAATAAATTCTTTCCACATTTTTTCTGCTATTACCTCTGCGGCACGAGGCTGTTTCAGTAAAATATTAATAATATGATCGCCATTAAAACGACCTCTATGCCCCAGAAAGGTTTTAATACTGTTATCGTGTTCTGCGGTATTATTAACAAACTTCCCTTGTTTATTTACTGTCCAACCTGTAAAGGCCTTAGCCGCCTCGACAATATCCACAGGCTTATAATGATGCCTTCCTAATGTAAATAACTCTAATACCTCACGAGCAAAATTTTCATTAGGTTTTTCCTTAGTGTTGTTATAACCATCTAGATACAACAACATAGCAGGGTCTTTAGCAACTGCACGCAATAAAGTGGCATAATTTCCTAAAGCATGTCGGCGAAATAATAAATTCTGCTGAAGAAGAAAGCTGGCTTGATTCGTCTTAAGGATGGATGATGGAAAATGGTTATGCCAAAATAGAGTCATCCGCTCTAAAAAGGGGGTTTTAGTGGTTAATAAATGCTTAATCCACCAAGATTGTAATAACTTTCCTTCTTTTTCTGCAATCCGTCGCACCATCATTTTGCGCGATTGATTATGATATAATGCATTCATTTTTTTCCAAGAACTGAATCTTGGAACAGCAGGAGTGCGTTGATTATTCTGTTTGAGTAGCTCATTAATTGCTTGCTGCAAGTTAAGCTGACTAACATGGTTAAGCTCATTCCACTTAGCACCAATCCCCGTTCTTAATACCAAGTGTCTGGCTTCTACAAAGCCTAATACTGACATAATGTTTACTCTCTCTGTTCTTGAGAAAGCAAGTATAAGCGCTATTTAGCAGTCTTTATTGTGGTATTTTCACACTTAAAAAGATAAATATTCGCAACAATTTTATAAAACATCACGCTTCGCCTTGAAAATAATACCAAATATCTGGCAAAAAAGATAAGCA
>WGBH01000458.1 GCA_015494435.1 Thiotrichaceae bacterium
ATTCTACACTGCTTAATTTTCGTTCAACCCGAATAATACGGTTTTGCACATCATTATTAGTCATCACCAGCACCACTAAAACCTGAGTGGCTGAGAGCTGTAAAAACTCGATATGCCGAATAGCGATAGCTCGTGCTCTAGGAACACTAATAATACCTGCAAATTGTGTTATTCCTGACAAAAGCCCTGAGGCTGCTTGAATTAGGGTGCTTGCCGACTGCTGGCTATTATTAAATTTGTTTTGAACCGTTTCTAAAATAGAGCGATCAAGTGGGTTAATATCAACCATTGTATCAACAAATAAACGATAACCCCGCGAGGTTGGAATACGCCCTGCAGAACGATGCGGCGCATGAATATAGCCATTTTTTTCCAAAGATGCCATGACATTACGTATTGTTGCTGAACTAAGTTGTAAACCACTGCGACGTGCCAAGGCAGTTGAAGCAACAGGATTCCCGTCTTCAATATAACCTTCAACCAAGACTTTTAGTAAATATTTAGCGCGATCATTTAAATCTGCTGCTTGGTTAGGCATATTATTTATGTTCCTGATATGATGTTAGAACGAAACGTAGGAAGCTCATAATTGCAACAGAGAGACCGCCTGTCAAGAACCTAAATAACACAATTATTATGATTTCATTTACCACCGTTGGTTTATTTTCTAAAGATAATGATGAAAAGATTAAGATAGCATTAAACACATTGCATCATTTCTTTACACAACCCGCTTTTCAACTGTATGTTGATAAAACCTCTGCCAAATTCCTCGATATAGAAGGTATAAAGATAGAAGCAATGGTTGATAAAATTGATATTGCTATTATCATCGGTGGTGATGGTACATTACTGAAAATTGGTCGATTCTTGAGTGAATATAACATTCCTATTATCGGAATTAACCTAGGACGTTTAGGTTTTCTCGTTGATATTTCCCCAGAACAAATTATCACACAACTCAATGCTATTTTTAAGGGAGAATATATTAAAGAGTCACGCTCACTTTTACATGCCAGTGCTTATCGTAGTAATACTTTATTAGGTGAAGGTCGTGCTTTAAATGATGTTGTTTTGCATGTTCGTAATGATATTCGCATGATTGAGTTTACTACTCATATTGATGGTAAATTTGTCAATACCCAACGTGCAGATGGAATAGTCATTGCGACCCCTACGGGTTCAACGGCTTATTCTCTATCAGGTGGTGGACCTATTTTACATCCAGAACTTGATGCGGTAGTACTTGTTCCTATTTGTTCGCATACCTTAACTAATCGCCCTATTGTCGTTAGCAATACAGGAATAATTGAAATTAATTTGTGCGAAAGTCGTAAGGTAAACTCCAGATTATCTTTTGATGGGCAGGCAAATATTGCATTACGTGCAGGCGATAAAATAATTATTCATCAGGAAAAGCATAAATTGACACTTATTCATCCCAAACAATATGATTATTATCGAATATTAAGAAACAAATTAGGTTGGAGTATCACTTTGTAAGGAATTTCCTCAAAACGTCCTTTTACAAATAGCGGAATCATTCGGTTCTTCAACGCTTTGGACAATGGCTTCAATAAAGTTATTAAATTCATCCATACTAATCACATCTAAAATACGATTCATGACTAATGAATCAACTTTAGCAATCGTTTGTTCGCCATTATGTAATTGAATGTAAACACCAGCGGTTTCAATAGAGCCATCAGAGGTATTCGTATCACTTAGCGATGCATCTTCGAGACTCAAGGTATCATAAAATTCGTCAAGTGCATCCCATAAGTCATCATCAATATCATCAGAGGTTTTTAAAACCAAGGCATTTTGGATTTTTTCTCTTTCTTGAGTCCATTCAAGTTTATTTTTATCGAGAAAATCAATAAATTTATTTGCTATTGATTGATTGAAAAACAAATAATCTAACATAAGAAAAATCCCTAGACTAATACACTAATTATAAATACTAAAAAAAACAGTATTTTTCCAAATCATAGCGTAAATAAATGACATCTGCGAGCGCTTGCAGTCAATGAAAAAGAAATAGAGTAAGAATAATAGCTTCACTCTATTTTGTAGTGATTGTGCTAGCTAGCGTACTTCTCTGAATCTACATCAACTAAATGTAGCTTTTCACTTTGAATACGTTCATAGATCTCTTCACGATGAACGGCCACATTTCTAGGAGCATCAATACCTATCCGTACTTGATTACCTTTTACCCCCAAAACCGTTATACTGATATCATCCCCTACTTTTAGAGTTTCTCCAACCCTACGCGTCAAAATTAACATCTTTTAAGTCTCCATTTTAAATAATTTAACCGCTAGCCCCTTGCGGTATTTTCTTTATCTCTATATTTCTGCGAAAATTCACCTAAGATATAAAATAAAGAACCTTGACTAACTTCCTGTTAGCTTTTACAACATGACTAGTCTCAATCGACTTTTGATATTGTGGCAGATCAAAACTTAACCAGATATTAACCAAAGCCAATCAAATATAAAATATCTATAATGACATATATTAATTTTATATAATAGGTTTTTGCATAACAGAAAATCACTCGTATTTTTACAAACTCAAACCTAATGGAAGCTGAATTGACAAGCTAAATTTGATTTTTTTATCCACTCTTTTCCTTCTAGTAAATTTTAAGGTTAATTAACTGCTACAATATATCTACTATTTCCTATAAAATAATGATATAATATCATTATGTATTCAATAGGAAAATTTGCAAAACTAATCGGACGAAGTATACA
>WGBH01000459.1 GCA_015494435.1 Thiotrichaceae bacterium
AGCAGTGAGATTTTAACGCCACTTTTTTTTCTTAGTTACAATAAATCATTTGGTCAATCAACCCAACAAATTACCCCAAAAGCAGAGTTACAAGCGACGTTACGGGGTTTATTTCAAGCAGTAGGAAAAAATCCTAATTTACATCCTCAGTGTCGTTTTCCTGCGCGCTTTTTTTGGTTACAGCAACAGCTCAATATTAATAAAAATAAGCTACCTCAAGTCAGTTGTGAGCGTCTTGAAAAGTGGAGTAAGTTTTCATCTTTAGATTCCGTGAGTTTTGTCCTTGTGGGCGGTTATTTTGGGAATCCTGCCTCAACTTTTGGGCATCTACTGGTTAAATTAAATAATAGTGAATACAAAAGTAGCAGTGGTAATTTACTCGATCAAACCCTTAATTACGGTGCGCAAGTCCCTGAGAATGAAACTATTCCTGTTTATATTGTAAAAGGTTTATTAGGTGGTTATGTTTCTCGTTTTAGAGATAAAGTATTTTATAAACAGGACCGTGTTTATTCGCGTCAAGAATTGCGTGATATGTGGGAATACGAATTGAACCTCAGTGCAGAGCAACAGCGTTTTCTTGTTTATCATTTATGGGAAGTGATGGGAATGGAATCAACCTATTACTTTTTAAAGAAAAACTGTGCTTATCGAGTGGCTGAGCTATTAGAATTAGTTACTGGGGAAACACTTAAGCCCAATTATCAGCCTTGGTATTTACCTATTTCACTGTTTCAAACATTAACGGATCTTGAGCAGTCTCATTATATTAAAAAAATCACCTTTCTACCTTCGAATCAACGTAAACTTTCTCATCAATTTGAACAGTTGCAAGCCGATGAAGCAGGTTTTGTTAGGAAATTAATAAAACAGAAAGCTGTTTTAGATCAACAGCAATTAAAAAACTTTAGCACCGTAAAACAAGCGAAGATAATTGAGCTAATGTTGGCTTATTATGAATATAAGCTTATCGATAGTGATCAGAATAAAAGCATCATTGATTCGCTGAAAAAACGTAAAAATCAATTATTATTATTACGTTTACAATTGCCAATTATTGAACAAAAACAAAAAATACAATCACTTAAAGCTATTCCCTCGCCAGCATCAGGATCAAAACCACGCTTATTTTCAGTTGGATTAGGACATCAAAAAACAGGAAAATTCATTAAACTAGGTTTTACCGCCATACATTATGATTTGCTAACGAAAAGTTATGGCATGTTAGAAAATGCGAAGTTAAAAGTATTTGATTTAAACTTAAAAGGGAGTTCAAATCAAAAGCTTTCCTTAGACTCTTTTAATTTATTAAGTATTCAAAAATTAAATACTAGCTCTTCTGAATTTTTACAACAAAACGATCTTTCTTGGCGTATAAAAGTAGGAATAAAGGCGAGAAATAATCACTGTACTGATTGCAATGGTTTCTATTTATCCGCAGGCATTGGTAAAGCATGGAAAATCTCCTCTCAATTAGAACCTTATCTCATGCTTGATGGTAGTTATCATGGAAAAAAAGATGATCTATTGATTACCCCCAATATTGGGCTAATTTTAAATCATTCCAATAAACTTAAATCAACACTCGAACTTGGTTTAATAACGAATACTAAAAACGGGCAGAAAGATAAAAAAATAGAATGGCAAAGCCGTTATTCTTTTACAAAAAATAAAGCCCTCCGTTTCTCTTATCAAAAAGATAATGATAAATTTTCAGTTGCTTATTATTACCATTGGTAGTTTTGGGGCGGAGTTACTCCCTACGGATGAGTCGAGAAGTGGTCATCTACGTTGTTGCACTTTTTGTGAAGGAATAAGGAAGTTCCAAACAATGAATTTACCAATCTTATTTGCCCTTTTGTCCTTGCTTGAATCATTTCAATCGTTGCGTAGAATAATTATGCGCCTCTTGAGATACTCCAATCAGAAATAAAAAATCAGCGCAATATGGGTAAATTCATTACCTGAAACTTGCTAACCATTCCCTGCGAAGTACGCCTAGTGGTTAACCGCTTCTTAGCTTGCTGTACTTATTAAACCAAACTTGTTGGAGTGCTAGCTTGGAGTAGATTTAAATCTTTGTACCACAAGAAGCCGCTTTTCCTGTATTGGTCATATTATAAAGTTTTTCAGCTTTTTGATAAGGGGTTGCTTTGGTATAAGCCACGGTATTGACTGTTTTGGCAAAATCAGAGCGTATTGATTTAATCACGTCTTTACGAATATTTTTATCACATTGCATAATATCCATTAAGGCATTGAGATGTTTTCCATTGCCTTTAGCGATATCTTGCTCAAGTGGTGTGTATGAACTTTGAATAAATGCTGCTTTAGCGACTGCGCTTCCTTTACAGTTTTCATTTGATGAATAATCTGAACTTATTGCTGTCGTTCCTAAATCCCAAGTAATATTAGAAATAGCCGCTAATGTTTCATTTTTTTTAAAAATCATCGCGCCAATACCGCATTGGGTATAAATCTGACCAAATTCACGCGCGCTACTTGTACTCATCATGGTAAGGGTTGTTAGTGAAGTTGCAATAATGAGGAGTGTTTTTTTATTAAAATTCATAGTTATATCTCTTTTGATTATATTTTTGAGTAGACTTGGACTCATTAAATTTCAAACTCAAGTTTAAGTTTGAAGTGGTAGTTTATACTAAATTAATCAAAGATACTAAAATGGGGTGACTGATTGTTAAGCTTCGATGGGTTGTAGCGATAATTTTTAATTTAAATTGAGTGCTTAGAATTTCCTAAATTCTCGATTAATTTTATAGGTGAAAACCTCCGTCTGCGTTTACACTACCCATTTTTTATTAAGTGAGTATAAAGCATGTCTGATCCTGCTATTTTAGTCATTGGTCACGGTTCTCGTCGTGTTTCTGCGGTTGAAGAGTTTCATCAAGTGGCTACACAGTTAAAAAAACGTTTTCCTGAGCGTTTAATTGAAACGGGTTTTTTAGAGTTTGCACGACCTGTTATTGCACAGGGATTGGAGAAGTTAATTGCTCAGGGGGCAACTGATATTATTGCTTTGCCAGGGATGTTAATGGCGGCAGGTCATGCAAAAAATGATATTCCAAGTGAAATTAATACACTCATGGCAGCCAATCCTGAAATAAGGATTCGTTATGCAACGGAACTGGGGGTTAATGCCAAGATGATTCGTGCGGCAGCTGCACGAATTGAAGAAGCTGAGAAACTATTTTCAGAAGGTTATAATCGCCAAGATACTTTGTTAATGGTGGTAGGACGTGGTGCGTCTGATTCTGATGCGAATTCAAATATTTGTAAAATTACCCGTATGTTAGAAGAAGGCATGGGCTTTGGCTGGGCGACAACAAGCTATAGTGGGGTCACTAAACCCTTGGTAGACGTTGCTTTGGAACGTGTGCATCGGATGGGCTTTAAGAATATCTTATTGTTTCCTTATTTTCTGTTTTCAGGTCGTTTAATTGATCGTATTTATCAATGGGCTGATGCTTATCAGCAAGCACATTCTGATGTTCAATTAGTAAAAGCAGGGTATTTAAATGATCATCCTTTAGTAATTGATAGCTTTGTTGAAAAAGTCGATGAAGTAGAACAAGGAACGGGTAATATGAACTGCCAGTTATGTCAATACCGCGTGCAAATATTGGGATATGAACATAATGTAGGCGCAGCGCAAGAAGGGCATCATCATCATGTTCGTGGTGCGGGAACGGATAGTGATGAACATACCCATGCGCATCATCATAGGTATAGCCATCACCGCTAAAAAATAACTAAAGTGGCTCTCTTACTCGTAGAAAACTGGCAAAACGTGGCAGACCTTTTTTTGTTCGACCCAAATACTGATAGGTAATGATTGAACCAATAGCTGGTGGGTTTTGTCGTTGTTTTAGACTAAAACCGGTACCGATTTTAAAACGTAATCCCTTTTGATCCTCAACCAGTAAGGCGCCTAATAACGTTTTAAATTTACCCTTACCTGCTAAATGTTGAATAACCTTTGCTTCTGCATCTTGGTATTTTTTTACTTTTAACAATACTTCACTACGACCTGATTGATATAAAGCATCAGCACGATGCAACATCAAGCCTTCCCCACCTTGAGCCACTACTTCGTCTAGCTTTTTTATTAATTCAGCGTTGGTTTTTAGATGATATTGTTTGATCACTTTAAGATGGGGAATGGATAATTTTTTGACTAAGCGTTGCATTGCCTCAACACGTTGTGAAAAAGTCCCCATTGCATGAGGCAATTCAAAGAGCTGATAGCTAATTTGTCGCCATTCCTGATCAATGGGTTGTTTTTTCCGCACTATACTCACTGTTTGTTGAAAATGATTTCTCTCAATCCATAATTCACCATCCAATGCTTGCTGAGGAAAGTCTTTAATAAACCAAGCAGGGGCATAAAAAGGGTTGCCTTGCCGAGACAGAAGTTGCTTTCCATCCCAATATGCACGTACTCCATCGAGTTTTTCACTGACTAAATACGCAGTGATATCAATTGATTTTTTATACGTTCTTGCTAATAAAAGTTCAGGGATGCTTTTTGCAGTGCTGTTTGTGGTTAATATCAGCAGACTTAATAGCGAATAAAGTGCAATGTTTAGAATTGTGACGATATTAGGAGGACTCCCCAGCATAGCCTGTCATACCAACCGTACTATAACCACTATCAACATAAGTAATTTCAGCCGTTACACCTGAAGCCAAATCAGAACAAAGAAAGGCTGCTACATTACCGACTTCTTCAATAGTAATATTACGACGCAAGGGGGCATTGGCTTCAACATGGGTTAGCATTTTACGAAAATCCCCAATCCCTGCGGCTGCTAGGGTGCGAATAGGCCCTGCTGAAACGGCATTAACACGGATTCCATGCGGCCCAAGATCATAGGCCATATAACGAACAGCCGCTTCAAGACTTGCTTTTGCCATTCCCATAATATTGTAATTCGGCATTGATGCCACCGCACCAAGATAGCTGAGTGTTAACATCGAGCCATTCCGTCCTTCCATCATTGGCTTAGCCTGCTTTGCCATTGCCAAAAAACTATAAGCACTAATATCATGTGCAATCATAGAACCTTTACGAGTGGTATTCTCTACAATACTGCCTGCTAACTGTTCTTTTGGAGCAAAAGCAACTGAATGTACCAAGGTATCCAATCCATTCCAGTGTTTGCCAAGTATTTCAAAACACGTTTCAATAGACTCATCACTGCCAACATCACAAGGAATAACAAGCTCTGAATCAAAGGCTTTAGCAAATTTCTCTACACGCCCTTGAAGGCGGTCATTTTGATAGGTGAATGCTAGTTCAGCCCCTTCACGATGCATCGCTTGTGCTATTCCATAGGCAATTGAACGATTACTCGCAACACCCGCGATTAAAACACGTTTTCCTGTTAAAAAACCCATACATTATCCTATTGATTAAATGAAAGGGCAGAATCATAACTGAAAAAATACGATTCATCAGCACATTCACTTTGATCCTGCTAAAGATATTTTTATTAGTCCATTAGCCCGACGGGCTACTCTTAAGGATGCCAATAAAAAAAGCCTGTCATAATAGACAGGCTTTCTCATCTTAAAGCATTCAAACTATCAAAGAATTACTTAATTTTAGCTTCTTTAAAAAGAACATGCTTACGAACAATAGGATCATACTTTTTAAGGGTTAATTTTTCAGTCATAGTACGTTTGTTTTTTGTTGTTGTATAGTAATAACCCGTACCAGCACTTGATACTAATTTAATTTTATCTCGCATGAGATAACTCCTCAGATTTATAAAAAATGATAATTAGACTTTTTTGCCACGCTTACGCATTTCTGCAAGAACGCTATCAATCCCTTTCTTGTCGATAATACGCATACCTTTAGCAGTAAGACGGAGTTTTATCCATCGGTTTTCACTTTCTACCCAAAAACGGTGTGTGTGAAGATTGGGTAAAAAACGACGTTTTGTCTTATTGTGAGCATGCGATACATTATTTCCTGTTACCGGACGCTTTCCTGTTACTTGGCATACACGAGCCATGACCATTCTCCGAATCTATTCTTATAGCAAGCAATTTGAATGATTGTTTTTTACCTATAAAAAATCGTTCAAGTCGCCAAAAAATGCGTGATTCTATACTAATTAGCATTGAATCAGCAAGAACAATTTGCTATGCCTTGTTCTTCTCACAATGCCAAGGAAGTTCTAAGCAATGACTTTAGTCATTTTGCTTAAAACTTCCCAAAAATGAATAATCTTAATATTCAGCTTTTTTAAATCTAAACTCAATTTTCAAGTAAATTGAATGATTTAGGTTTAAAACAGAGTTCTAGATATATAAACAAATATCTGAATCACCTGCAAATTCAAAGAAAGAGGCAGCGCCTACGTAGTCAACACCATCAATAAAGTCATTGGTATCCATTTCAAATAGATCAACTGTCATTTGACAAGCTAATAGCCGCACTTCCGCTTCAATACAAAGTTCGCGTAATTCAGCTAAATCCGCAACGCCTTTATCTTTCATTTTCTTTTTCATCATGACGGTCATCATGCGTTGCATTCCAGGTAAGGCTTGCATTAATACTGGAACAGGCATTGGCATTGGCATACCAGGATTGCCAAGCGATGATACTTGAAGGTCCAAATCCTTTTTCAATAATTGTAAACCATAGAAAGTACAAAAGATTTCTACTTCATAGCCTAATGCTGCCGCGGTGGATGCTAGAATAAAAGGAGGATATGCCCAATCGAGTGTTCCTTTTGTAGCGATTATTGCTAATTTTTTTGTCATGTCGAGTCTCTCAGTCAATGGCAACCATGTATTCTGCTCATCAGAACGTGCCAAATAAAATTATACCTTCAGGAACATGTGAGTTCCTAGAAAGGAGGGAAAACCGCTCAAGTGTAACAGAAGAACGTAATATTAGGAAATACTGTATTAGCTCATTTATAATTTATCTCTAAACGAGTTTATTTGATCTTTGTCAAAGAGTATCCATAATAAGAGGATATTTAAACGTATAGACGTTTATCTATCAAGCCCTTTGAATATTCGTTGGATTATCTTAAAAATATGCAAATTTTAGCTAAAAAAATAAAGAGATGGGGTAGGAAGTTAGGTTTTCAAAAAATCGGTTTTAGTGATATTGATTTGATAGAAACAGAAAAGCGTTTACAAAAATGGATAAACAAGGGGTTTTATGCCGATATGGACTGGATGCACCATCACGGTAATAAACGCACTCAACCTGATAAACTGGTAAAAGGGACAGTGAGTATTATCTCTGTTCGTATGGATTATTTACCCCCTAATGGGATGACTCCTGAATTAGTATTAAATCATCCTGAGGTCGCTTATATTTCGCGCTATGCTTTAGGGCGCGATTATCACAAACTATTGCGTAAACGCTTACAGCAACTTGCAACAAAAATTCAACAGGAAGTGGGCGATTTTGGTTATCGTGTTTTTGTAGATAGTGCACCTGTAATGGAAAAACCAATTGCGGTTAAAGCGGGACTGGGTTGGGTGGGGAAACACAGTAATATTCTGAGTAAAGAATCAGGTTCATGGTTTTTTTTGGGTGAGATTTATACTGATTTACCTTTGCAAGCCTCTGAAACTGTCAGTGATCATTGCGGAAACTGTACTGCTTGTATTGATGTCTGTCCGACACAAGCCATTATTGCCCCCTATATTGTTGATGCTCGACGTTGTATTTCTTATCTCACCATTGAGCTTAAAGGGGCTATTCCTGAGCAGTTTCGTAGAGCAATTGGTAATCGTATTTATGGCTGTGATGATTGTCAGCTTATTTGCCCTTGGAATCGCTTTGCAACATTCACTGAACAGTCTGATTTTTCCATTCGTAATAAACTTGACCGTACTCATCTGCTGAAATTATTTGCATGGACAGAAAATGAGTTCTTATTAAAATTGCAAGGTTCACCTCTTAGACGCATGGGCTATGAGCGTTGGTTGCGTAATATCGCGGTTGCCTTGGGTAATAGCCCTGCGAGCGAAAGCATTATTATCGCATTAAAGAGTAAAAGAGAGCTATGTAATGAGCTAGTTAAAGAACATATTGATTGGGCGTTAACACAGCTACAAGCCGATGCTAAGACTTAAAAAGACGCTTTAAACTAGTGTTTGGTGTCTATTAAATCCGTTGGGTGTTTTGCGATGTAGCTAGTATTAATATACTATACGCGCCGATGCAAATGCCCACCCATCATCACTTTATATATCCTTGAATTATATTGTCAATGAGAACTAATAGATTATGTTAAGACGACTTTTGATGGTCATCCTTTTTTTCGCTACTTTTGATGCCACCTTATTAGCAAAGACCGATACAGCCAGTCTTTATGCTGATGCAGAGCAGTCTGTTTATCAGATTCGGGTTATTAATAAAGAAACCGGTAAAAAATCCAGTATAGGCTCTGGATTTATTGTTTCTAAAAATAATATTTTAGCAACCAATTACCATGTTGTTAGCCAATATGTAAATGATCCTGATGTTTATGTTTTAGAGTATTTATCCAATTCAAAAGAAACAGGGAAGTTAGAACTACTGGATTTAGATATTGTTCATGATTTGGCTGTCGTAAGAGCCCCTAAAGCAATGGGAAAACCATTAGAAATTGATGATATTCCTGAAAAAGGTGCACGTTTATTTTCTCTTGGTAATCCGCTTGATCTTGGTTTTTCCATTGTTGCTGGAACGAATAACGGTATTTTAAAACAAGATGAAGATGGTAATGTGCTCTTTTCAGGGAGTTTAAATGCGGGCATGAGTGGAGGACCGACATTAAATGAATTAGGAAAAGTGATAGGTATTAATGTGGCTACTGCAGGTAATAATATTAGCTTTCTTGTCCCTGCTGATTACTTAAGAATAATATTAAAGCGCCTGAAAAAGAATAACTTTACTCCTGTTAAAGATCGCTTTGCCCATAGCTCGGCACAACTTCAAACAAGCTCTAGTCATATTCTAAAGAAATTAGCCAATAATCATTGGGGGCAAGCCTCTATCGGGAATTTTATTGTGCCTACCGAGCTGGATAAATCGGTACGCTGTTGGGATGCTAGCCGTCCCCCTAAAAAAGAAGATTTATTTCGATCCTTCTATACACGCTGTTCCAATGAAGATGATATCTACCTTTCAGATCAATTGAGCATAGGCAGTATTAATTATGAATATTTGTGGCTGGACAGTAAAAAATTGAATGCGATTCGTTTTTATCGACGTTATGAGAAGCTCAACAGTAGCGCCCTTGCAAGTCATGCGGGAAAGCGTGATGTCACCAATTTTGCCTGCCATACTGCTTTTACCAAAATTGCAGAGCAAAATTTTAAAACCACGCTTTGTCGTCGTGATTATTTAAAATATAAACACCTAAGTGACATCCTCTTTACAACCGCCTTGGTTGGACATGATAAAAAAGGATTTATTTTTAATATGGATATTACGGGAACGGATGCTAAAGCCGCCATTCGTCTATTTCAAAAAATGTTGGAGGCTTTTAAATGGCACAAGTAATCTTTGAAACAATAGTACGTGGTCGATGTAATTATTATAAAATTAGTCATTTTCCAACCACAATCGGTCGTGCTTTTGATAATGATATTATTCTCAGCGACCCTTCGGTATCGCCACATCATCTTGAAATTGATCAAGATGAAAATGGCTATGTTTTAAGGAATCTTTCCGAAGAAAATGGAACGCTTCTTGAACAGAAAAAAATGGATATGCTGGCAACTTCAATTACACTACCTGTATCAGTCAATTTGGGTGATTTAAAGGCAAGGATCTTATCGCATAAAACAAGCGTAGCACCCACTCGAATTAAATCACAATCAAAAGGTTTATTTCGTTTTTTAAATCATCCTATTTGGGTTGGTTGTCTTTTTCTTTTAACACTGGGATTGATTTTTTTTGATCGCTATCAATCCGTATGGTTTGAAAAAGATCTGTTTTTTTACCTTAATCAATTATTGCCGAGCCTCTTCATTATGTTAGGGCTCACTCTGGTGATTGGCGGTATTAGTCGTTTAACAACGCATCGTTGGGATATTTTACCCGTACTAGGGATTGCTTCGCTGTTTTTTTTAATCCCTTTGATGTTCGATTATTTAGGTCATTTTTTGAGTTATTTTTTTACCTCTGATGTACCTAGAGATATTTTTAGGAATATTTCCCATTTTCTTGTGTTACCTGCATTATTAATGTTTTATATGGTCAGGGTACACTTAACCCCTTTGCTTCCTGCACTCGGAGCGGCAATATTAGTAAGCTCCCCTATCAGCGCCTATTATCTCAATGATCAGATAGATCAACTCTCTACCTATTCAGGTTTTTCTCCCTTGCCACCTTATAATCAAACGCTAAGTGCATTTGATATTCGTATCGCTCACAATATATCGTTAGAAGATTATTTTAAAGAGGCTGATCGTCTTTTAGAGGAACAAACAAATAAAATGTTACAAGAACATAAAAAAGAATAAAATTCATTCAGAATACCTAAAGTAGATTAATTTTTAACCAACTTTTTCCATAAATAACAATAGTATCGGTTTATTAACGC
>WGBH01000460.1 GCA_015494435.1 Thiotrichaceae bacterium
CCAAAGAAAGAGGGATATCTGGAAGGTATTATTTCACACGTAAAACAAAATTTACTTCCTAAAATGCAAGGAAACCAAACACAACTGTTACAAAAAGTATTTGTTGATTATAATTTTGTTGAAGTTTTTGATCAATTCGAAGATCCAAAGATACAGAAAGACTTTATAAGGGATTTTTATAAGGAAACAAACCTATATTTTAATATTCTTTCCAGAACGCAAACCGTTCAGAATTTGAAACGCCTATTTAAGAGTGATTTAGGAAATAATACAGCAATAATTAACATAGGTTCTCATAGTGTCGACACCATAGTTTTCTCTGAAGGTGAATTTAAAATGTATAGCTTAGATATAACTCTTGCTGATGTTAGAGCTTTTATTGAAAATGAGAGTATATCTGAGATTTGGAATAAATATACGATAGAGAAAATCAAAAAATACATTCGCAGAAAGATTGGCTCAGTTTTAGACGGTGTTACCGTTGAGCGTGCGTTTATTTTGAAAGATGAGTTACGTTTTATGCGCGAGACAGGTTACCGATTAAAGATGAATGAAGGACATTTATCTTTAACACACCGGAGTTATAAAGCAGCTAATCGCGAGCATTTATTTTCTACCAATTATAGATCTAAATTAGCTTCTACATCTAAAGGTGATGAATCTATTATTAACCGCTTATATGGATTCAAGTACGGCCACATTGTGATAGAAACAATTCTAGATTTAATGAGAAATAAATGGGTAATCCCTAGAGACGACCTAAGCATTTACGGAAGCATTAATGCCTATATATTTAACGTTGTTATTAGTGGTAGTACGCATGGTGATGGTAGATCATATATGATTGAAGCATACAATATAATGAATAATATGGGCGTTGCAGTGTTAAGTCCTGCTGTTACACCAGATGGAGAACTAGCAAAGGATATTACTCCAGAAACAGAATATGATCATCTTCAAGCTATAGATGAATGCGACGTATTGTTTGTCTGCAACAAAAGTAAAAATGGATATATAGGTGAAACAACAAAATGTGAAATATATTATGCATATGCATTAAGAAAAACCATTGCATTTTGGAAAAAACCACCAGACGATAAACGATTGTCGTTCATTCCAATAGAGCATTGGGGAACAATAAAGTCTCTTGTTATATAACTTCCTCAAATTTTGAATTTAAATTAGCTACCAAAGGAGGAAAATTAATGCAGTATCTAATAGACATCGGCTCGTCAACAGTAAAAGTATACGAACGAACAGACGGTGAGGTTATGTTGGTTATAGCGAAAACGTTTGATTTTAAAAAAGGCTTTGAACCTGCCAGCGGCCTTTCGGAAACTAATAAAGAAAAACTATATAACTTTTTCTCTGAACTATCAGCTCGTTTTTCGCTTACTCGTTATAATACGAAACTATATGCTACGGGAATATTTAGAGAAATTCTCAATAAGCAACTTTTTGTTGAGGAGTTTTATACTCATACTCGGTTACTATTTAATATCGTTTCTCACGAACTAGAAGCTTTCTATTTAGAGAAGGCCTGGCTTGGTAGATTCGCTGGTCCAGAGCCATTACTTGTCATTAATATCGGTGGAAAGACTACGGAGCTGATATTTTACAGAGATAGCATTATTAATCGCAAACTACTTTCGTTTGGAGTTGTCACTATTCTTCAGAAATATACTTCCATCAACGAAAAGTATAGTGCTGTATCGCTTAGCAAAATAGTCGATTTTATTCAAGGAGAATTGCCTAAAATTAATGAGCAATTTGAAATAGCGATTTACACAGGGGGGGAGCTTACCTATATGCAAATTGCAGGGTATGCATTGAAGAAAAATACGCTGTTCATTGATAACAAGCATCCGTATGTTATTAATATTGACGATTATTGCAATCAAAATCAGCGAGTGTTTGCTAATATAACGATGGCTGATTTAAGAAACATGATGCCAAGTAATCCAGATTGGATGTATGGTGCAAGGGCTTGCTCCGCACTTGCCCAGGCTATTTGCACACATTATGGAGTAAAGACAATTATCCCCTCTGACTCAAATATGATTGATGGGGTAAATGTTCAGGAAGCAAAGAGTGTTGTAGTATGTGGTAGTTATACCAAACATCTTGATACCATATCCAAGCTGACTGATAAATTAAAAAACTGTGGTATTGAAGTGCTTAGTCCTAAGAATACGAATGTAGTCGGAGCGGAGAAAGGCTTTGTGCTTTTCCAAGATGATAATCTTGTGAATAACTGTACTTGGTCTGTAGAAGCATTACATTTAAAAGCCATCGAGGCATGCGACATTGTTGTAGTTTGCAACTTTGACAGTTATGTGGGTACAAAAACTGCACTTGAAATTGGATATGCTTATAAGTGTGGGAAAAAAATAGTTTTCTTAGAGGATAATGCAATCATCGAAGACTTTGACATCCCTAGTGAGATTAATATGTTAAGCTCTGTGTATTAGAGTGCAGTGAGGCGTAACAAGGAACCTCCGGAATTAAAAGTACCTAAAAAATAACAAAATATCTTTTGTTAATATTTTTTTAGTGGCAATTCATCTCTGATGTTAATCTTGCCAACTTTAAAATTACAAACAATCTTCGCTTTACTCAAAGTTGATATGTCCCCTGTTCGTTGATTATTATTTTCATTGATAAATTATAAAAGCAAGTAGTAGCAAAATGCCGAACAATTTATATCCTTTTAGTTAGTGCCTGTCCAGAAATGAGAATTTTCGTTCGAGTTCAAGGAGCATAGAAAAATAAAAGCGCAGCATATTAAGCATATGTGAGCATTTTATTTTTCGTAGCGACACAGAAATCGGGCGAAAAGGCCATTTCTGGACAGGCACTAGTTAATTTTCAAAGCAGAAAACGGAACAAATAGCCGAACAATCGCATTAAAGGGACGGCAATAACTCTGCGGTTTTTCGAAGTTCAGTCTCACGCTTCAAGTTTGTCGGTTATTCATTTGTCATAGTCCCGCACAGTTGCCGCCCCTTATGCGTAACGTTATATTTTGAATATAAACAAAATTTATTCTGTAGAAATAAAATGAAAAAGCTTCTAATCGTATTTTTATGTAGTTTTATTGCGATGACATTAGCATTGTACATTAGTAGATCAATAAATAAACTTTACAATTCCCCTAACCCACTAACATCAGAACAAATTAAAAAACAATTAATAAAAGGGTTACAGGAAGGTGCAAAAACGACAAATCGTAAGACACCTATGATGGTTGACGATTACACCCGTCTTGACTCTGTAACCGTTGGCCCTGGATTACGCGCTAATTATAACTATACTTTTACTAAATTTAATTCTAACGGTATTGATTTAAAATTATTAAAAAATAAAATAAAAAATAAATCATTAGAATACATTTGTAATAATATAGAATTAGAGGAAATGCTTAAGAATGGTGGAGTGTTCCATTATTCATATTTCGGGAACGACGGAAAAGAGTTATTGGAATTTGCTATTAATATGTCTAACTGTAAATGAAAAATGAAACCTTCATCTTTTAAAGATAAGTATTGAAAAAAAATATTGCTGAAATATATCAACAATTTCATATACAATGAATTACAATCTCAGCAGAGATGTTAACTCTAATTTACAAAAATAAATGTTGAATATGGACATTTTTATAGAAGTTATAGATTCAGATCAAGATGAAAAAGCTCGTAATAGAATTTTTAAGAAGATAAAATTAATTTTCGGTGAGATTCCACCTCATTATGAATTGTTATGGAAAATCAGTATAGATGTATTGAACGAATATCTAAATGGCATACTTAAACTGATTCGACACAAAACAATAAATCCCGACTATTTTGGCTTTTTGAGGCTATATATAGCTAATAAATACAACTATACTTACTGCATTTCCTTCAACAGTAAATTGCTGCATTCACGAGGATATAAAAGCTCAATTGTCGATAATTCACTTACTGATATTAATTCATTTCCCTTTGAAAATAAGTTAATTATTCTGGCTAAGAAAACTATTAAAGCAGTAACTGATAGTATGAATTTTACAGAAGCTGACTTTAAAATATTGTACGATGCCGGCTGGAATGACAAGGAAATATTTGACTCAATTGAACATGCAGGAAACATGCTTAAAAATGGTTCTATCTTATCGGCATATTTAAAGAAAATATAACAATCGCATACACACTGACCCCAAGCACGACGCGGTTTCGGCGTATGTTCCAGTAAATGCCACCTGCATACGCCATATCGAAGTTGGCTGGTAGTGCTGCTTGGGGCAGGTGATGCGGGTCGATAAAAAATAATGAACACATATCAAACACTATCAATTTTCGCGAATTCCGGAATTCCGGGGACACGGAATTCCGGGGACATAATACCTATTTTAGTATTGCAGTACTATATTGTTTAACAGGAGTTTATAGAAAATATCACACCTCATTCTTAAAACAACAGAGGAATTCAAGCATGAATTCCGGTGACATAATACTATGTTATGTATTGCAGCACTATGTTGTTCAAGCCTATGGTCCGCATGGCAAGAATAAAACGAGTGATAGTTGTGACGTCCCGCCTGTTTTGCCGCCCCTAAGCCGTGCCGTTCGGCCCTTAAATGACATAAAAGCATCTTGAAATTTATTTGAAAAAGCATGGAGTCCGTGATATCGTTATGTTATGATAGTATCATTCAAAACTGGTGGAACGGAGGATATTTTTAGCGGCAAGAACACCAAAAGAGCCCGCAAAATTTGCCCAGTACATATTTGGAAAATTGCTAGACGCAAACTGGATCAACTCGATTCCGCAGTATTTGTTCAAGATCTGAAAATACCTCCGGGAAACATGCTGGAGACTTTGACAGGAAACCGTGAGGGTCAATACAGTATTAGAATAAATGATCAATACCGTATTTGTTTTATATGGAAGAATAATGGCGCAGAATCTGTTGAGATAATAGACTATCATAAGGGATAAAAATGATACGCATACCAACACAGAGAGAACCTACTCATCCAGGAGAGATGCTACTGGAAGAGTTTTTAAAACCTATGGGAATAACGCAAAAAGAGCTTTCAAATGCTATTAAAGTCCCATATCAAAGGGTGAATGAGATCATCAACGGCAAAAGAGGTATTACACCTAGTACAGCGTTACGCCTTGCTAGATTTTTTGGAACGTCTGAAGATTTTTGGCTGAA
>WGBH01000461.1 GCA_015494435.1 Thiotrichaceae bacterium
ATAATGATATTATATCATTATTTTATAGGAAATAGTAGATATATTGTAGCAGTTAATTAACCTTTCCTCTCCAAGGGACAAATTTTCTTTCAAGGTAGCGCATTAAAATATCAATGGCATAGGCTATTAGGCTAATCAAGATAACTCCCAAGACGACAATATCAGTGGAAAGGTATTTGCTGGCAACCATAATCATCATGCCTAAACCTGATTCTGCGGCAACTAATTCTGCGGCGACAACGGTTCCCCAGCAAACACCAATGGCAACACGCATTCCTGTGAAAATTTCGGGTAAGGCATTGGGAAGAATAACGTGGAATAAAATTTGCCGTTTATTAGCGTTAAGCGTGTAAGCGGCATGAACTTTAGAGAGATTGGTTGACATTGCACCTGAACGGGTTGCTAATGCCATAATCCAGATAGAAGCAAGGAATAAAAGGAATATTTTTGCACTTTCATCAATACCTAACCATAAAATAACCAATGGAATTAAGGCTAAAGGTGGCATTGGGCGAAAAAATTCGACTAATGGATCAAAGATTCGATTCATTGTTTTAGACAAAGCTAACGTAAACCCTAGCGGTATACCAATGAAGCAACCAAAGAAAAAACCTGCAAGCACACGATTAACGCTTGCGATGGTGTGTTCTAAGAGGGTGTGATTGCGAAAGCCTTCGGTAGAGATAGAGATAAATTGATGCCAAACAGCATCAATGGGTGGCCAATAGATCGGTTTAACCCATTCAAAAATACTGGAGAGAACCCAAATAAACAGCAGTGAAAAAATACTAATAAAAGTCCAAATTCTCCCCCCTGGGGCATTAACAAAGGAGGAGTCGCCAAAGGTGACGGTTTTTGTTTGCTGTTTATTGCCGAATAATTTACTCAATAAATTGTTTTTTTTGCTCACAGTACTTCCCCTTTGCGTCCCATGATTTCTTCTTCCATTCCCCATATTATGGATAAAATTTCTTCACGAACGGCTATAAAATCGCTTTGGGCTTTAATCTCACGGCTATTACCTGTAACACCTTGAGCGGCAAAGGGTAAACGATATTCTTTTTCAATTCGCCCCGGTCGTGGTGCCATTACAAATAAACGCTCACCGAGCATTAAAGCTTCTTCGACACTATGGGTAATTAAGACAATCGTTTTGCCTGTTTCCTTCCATAATTTAAGCAATAAACCCTGCATTTTTTCACGCGTTAATGCATCTAATGCCCCTAGCGGTTCATCCATTAAAATAAGTTCAGGGTCGTTAGCAAGACAGCGTGCGAGGGCAACACGTTGTTGCATGCCTCCTGATAATTCATAGACCGCTTTTGAACCAAAGTCAGATAAGCCCACCACATCTAGCCAATGTTGTGTTTTTTCCTGAATTTCTTTTTTAGGTACACCTGCCATTCGAGGCCCAAAACCTACATTTTTTTCAACACTCATCCATTCAAATAAAGCGGCTTGTTGAAATACCATGCCACGCTGAGGACTTGGCCCATTAATCGGCTTGCCATTAAAGGACGCGTCGCCTCCTGTTGCTTCTAAAAAACCTGCCAAAATATCAAGCAGTGTTGTTTTACCACAACCCGAAGGCCCTAAAACAGTTAAAAATTCACCCTCTTCAAGAGTGAAAGAGACTTCTTTTAATGCTTCAACGGGATCACCTTTCGGCACTTGATACAGCATTGAAACATTATTAACCTTAAGTCCTGCCATACTTATTTCACTTGCTTTAAGAAGCTCGAATCAATGGTTTTGTTGTACTCTTCTTGCGATAATGCTGTTTTCAATTCCTTTTCTTCAACAAAAAAATCAGCCACTTCCTTGGTGAATTTTTGAATACCACCGCCCATCCAGTCTTTACCTAATTGAGTGGAAGCATCAAGAAAAGTAAATTTTTTCAATGTATCAATCGCGGCTTCTTTTTTCATTCCAGAAGCTTTGGCTAAAATATCGTAATACTTCTCAGGTTCTTTAGCATACGCTTTATTGGCATCTTCTGTAATTTGTAGAAACTGGGTGATTAATTTAGGATGTTCTTTAGCGAATTTTCCTGCCACAGCGACAACATCAAAGACTTTTAAACCAATCGCTTCTTGCTCCGCACCTGTCATTAACACTTTTCCGTATTTTTTCATACGGGTTAAAGATCCACCAAAACCACACGCCATTGTCACATCACCACGGGCTAATGCTGCCGCCGCATCTGGATTACTCATGCTTAATATTTTTACTTTGCTAATATCAACGTTTAAATATTTTAACGTTTTGAGCATTTTGTAATGGGTGACACCTGCGGTAAATAATGCTACCTTTTTTCCTTCAAGATCTTTGGCATTATCTTTAGTGATCTTTGCATCTTTATGTACCACGCAATTATCATTTTCTGCATAAGTCATTGCCACGCCAACTAATTTTAGGTCAGCACCTTTAGTCACACCGATGACAAAAGGAACAAAACCTTGCGAATAAGCAATATCAATATCACCCGAGACCATCGCCGCTGTCATTGCATTGCCATCATCAAATGAACGCCAATTAACCTTCATTCCCATTTTTTTATCATAAGTTTTCTCAACTTGAGCCACTTGATTCGCTGATGGCCATTCTAAAAAATAAGCCACATTCAACGCATCTTTTGCCATCACATCGACGCTCAACAAGGTCGTTATTACAGCCACACTTACTTGTTTAACCCATCCTTTCATCCTAAATTCCTCTTTTCCAGTTATCTGATTC
>WGBH01000462.1 GCA_015494435.1 Thiotrichaceae bacterium
ACGTGTGGGTTTACAAAACTCGTTCAACTAACTTTGGCTGAAAAGCTAAAGCTTTCACTCCTTTTCCTTAGCGCGGTAGGTCGTATAAGGAATAATCGGGGTCAGAGTGAAATTAATTATTTTACTCTGATAATTTTAAAGATGATAATTTTATCCTCTGATTCAATTATTTCAAAAAAACAGCACTAATAACCAAATCATTGTGGCATTAACCATTGCTAAAAATACACCTGCCGATGCCATGTCTTTTGCTCGTCCTGAGAGTTCATGTTGTTCTCCTCCGAAACGGTCAACGGTGGCTTCAATGGCTGAGTTGAGTATTTCTACAATTAATAATAATAAGATACTGCCAATTAAGAGTGCTTTTTCTGTACCCGTTTGCCCTAGCCATAGTGCAAGAGGCAGGGTAATAATAAGCAATAAGACTTCTTGACGAAATGCTTCTTCTAATTTGTAAGCTGCTTTTAGACCCTGCATGGAAAAGCCAAACGCTTTGATGATGCGGGTTAAACCTGTATTGCCACTGCCTGCCATACTATCTCCTTTTTCTTATTGATAATTTTCAATACTCGGACAAGAGCATATCAAATGACGGTCACCGTAAACATTATCTACCCGATTAACTGTTGGCCAATATTTATGTTGTGTGGAGACACCTTGAGGAAAAATAGCAATTTGCTGAGAATAAGGTCTATCCCAGTTTTCTGTAAGGTCTAGCATGGTATGTGGCGCATTGCGTAGTGGGTTATTTTCTAGCGACCATTCTCCTGTTTGTACGCGCTGGATTTCTTCACGTATCGAAATCATTGCATCACAAAAACGGTCAATCTCCTGTTTCGATTCAGATTCAGTCGGTTCAATCATCAATGTTCCCGCAACGGGAAAGGACATAGTCGGAGCATGAAAGCCATAATCCATTAGGCGTTTAGCGATATCTTCATTATTAATGCCTGATTCTTTTTCAATATTGCGGATATCAATAATACACTCGTGCGCAACACGTCCTTTTTTGCCACGATAGAGGATTGGATAGTGTTTAGAGAGACGTTCAGCGATATAGTTTGCATTGAGAATGGCGATTTGTGTGGATTGTTTTAAGCCATCTGCACCGAGTAATTTCATATACATCCATGAAACAGGCAAAATGGTAGCACTACCAAAAGGGGCGGCAGAAACGGCTTTATTATTAGTATCTAAGCCTTCAATAGGATTGACGCTATGGCTTGGTAAAAAAGGAGCTAAATGACTTTTTACACCAATGGGACCGACACCAGGACCACCACCGCCATGCGGGATAGCAAAGGTTTTATGTAAGTTTAGATGGGAGACATCGGAGCCGAAGAAGCCCGGTTTGGATAAACCAAGTTGAGCGTTGAGATTGGCCCCGTCTAAATAAACCTGTCCTCCGTTTTGATGCACAATATCACAGACTTCAACAATGGCTTCTTCAAAAACCCCATGAGTAGAGGGATACGTCACCATTAAAGCAGAAAGGTCATCTGCATATTGTTCTGCTTTTTGTCTTAGATCGCTAATATCAATATTGCCTGCATTATCACAGTTTACAATCACAACTTTCATACCTAATAGAGTAGCCGAAGCTGGGTTTGTACCATGAGCGGAGCTAGGAATAAGGCAGATATGACGGTGTCCTTGTCCGATGCTTTTTTGATAAGCTCGAATTGCTAATAATCCTGTATATTCGCCCTGTGCGCCTGAATTTGGTTGTAATGAAGTGGCATCGTAGCCTGTAACTTCATCTAGCCAATGGGCGAGTTGTTGAATCAGTTTCGCGTAGCCTTGGGTTTGTTGTTGCGGGGCAAAGGGGTGAATATCGGCAAATTCAGCCCAAGTAACGGGCATTAATTCACAGCTTGCATTGAGTTTCATGGTGCATGAACCAAGAGGAATCATTGCATGTGTGAGTGATAAGTCACTGTTCTCTAATCGCTTTAGATAGCGTAGCATTTCTGTTTCTGAATGATAGCGATTGAACACAGGATGGGTAAGAATCTTATCTTGGCGTTGTAAGCTGGCGTTAATACCACTGAATGCTTCATCAATAATACGGCTATCTAAGCTATCAATATCTAAGCCATGCGTTGCACCGAGTATAACATCCAACAGTTGAGCAATATCATGACGTGTTTTACGCTCATCAATGCTGATGCCGAGTTTATTCTTATCAATGAGGCGTAGATTAATGCCTGCCTCTAAAGCACGTTGATAGATGGCATGTTGTTGATCGCCGACCTCAAGGGTCAATGTATCAAACCAGCTCGTATTCATTAAGGTTAGACCGCTTTGCTGTAATCCTTTGGCAACGATAGAGGTCAAACGATGAATGCGACTGGCAATGGTTTTTAAACCTTGTGCGCCATGATAAATGGCATAAAACCCTGCCATATTAGCCAGTAGCGCTTGAGCAGTACAAATATTGGAGGTCGCTTTTTCACGGCGAATATGTTGTTCACGGGTTTGCATTGCCATACGGTAAGCACGGTTGCCACGGCTGTCGATAGAAACACCAATGACACGTCCGGGCATGGCGCGTTTGTATTTATCACGAGTGGCAAAAAAGGCAGCATGAGGACCACCGTATCCCATTGGTACACCAAAGCGTTGACTAGAGCCTAGAACCACATCGGCTCCCATATCACCCGGTGATTTAAGCAGTACCAAGCTCATTAAATCAGTCGCTATACACACCAATGCTTTTTGTTGATGTGCTTGGTTAATTAGCGGTTCAATATCGATGATTTTTCCTGTAGTATCAGGATATTGCAAAATAACCCCAAAGACTTGATGATCACTCAATTCTTTTTCTGCATCGCCAATGATTAATTCATAACCCAAGTATTCAGCCCGTGTTTTAAGCACATCAATGGTTTGGGGATGAAGTGTTTTGGCAATAAAAAATTTATTGCTTTTGAGTCGATTAGAACGTCGGCATAATGACATTGCTTCAGCGGCAGCAGTGGCTTCATCCAGCAAGGAGGCATTGGCAATGCTCATTCCTGTTAAATCCATCACCATTTGCTGAAAGTTTAATAATCCCTCTAAGCGTCCTTGTGAAATTTCAGGCTGATAAGGGGTATAAGCGGTATACCAGCCTGGATTTTCCAATACATTACGTTGGATAACAGCAGGTACTAATGTGTCGTAATAGCCCATGCCAATATACGATTTATTGACGATATTTTCAGAAGCCAGTTGCTTGAGTTGAGCCAGTGCTTCTTGCTCGCTACAACTTTCTCCTAACTCAAGTTTTTTATTGATACGGATGCTATCAGGGACGGTCGTCTTAATTAAATCATCAATGGAATCGGCTTTGATAGTGGTTAACATGGCTTTTACATCTTCTGTATTTGGGCCAATATGACGTTGGATAAAATCAGTATGTTGTTCGAGGGTATTTAGGGTTGAATAAGACATAGGGGGGGATTGGGGTGTTTAAGGAACAAAGAAATAATAAAAAAAAATCTAGGCTATCTTAAATAC
>WGBH01000463.1 GCA_015494435.1 Thiotrichaceae bacterium
GTTCTCAATCATTGAGCTAGAGGTTCTAGCTTGCATTGTGCTTTGGGTGATGAAGCCTCACAAATGGACTCAAGTGTCTATTGTTCTTTAGGAGTAAATGGGTAAGCGATAAGTTTTATCACATCAGTGGGGAGGTTTCTCATGCAGGCATAAATGCTGTACATAATGTCCTGTCAGTGATGGGACAAACCTTGTGCCTCGGAGGAGTTAGCTTTATTTATCTGTATGCGATAGTATATGATTTTGGGGAGCGGTGAGTAAGATTGCTAAATTTATTGCTTGGAATTTTCTTAATCTTCCCGATAAGAGACACAGGCACGTTCTGTTTCCCAAAGTGTCAAACAAGAGACTTTGATATTATTAGTATTTATTTTTTTGGCCAACTCTTGATAAAAATACCGCGCTATATTTTCTGCTGTTGGATTAATCTCTTGAAATGGCTCTAAATCATTTAGATAGTAATGATCTAATTTGGCTGCTATCTCACGAGTAGACTTTTTAATCTCTTTAAAATCGATTGCCATACCGATTTCATTCAGTTCTGTTGCAATGACTTCTGCTTCTACTTTCCAATTATGTCCATGCAAACGACTACAGGCACCTGGATAATCACGAAGGGTATGAGCGGAAGAAAAATCAGTCACTATTTTTAAGGTGTATTTAGCAGGCATTGTTAAGAATTCTAGGGGGAGGAATGGGTAAAAGGTAGTTAAAGAAATAGATTGATAGTAACGAAGCTATTAAAACTGTGCAAGTATCCTAGTTATTCTTAGGAATACTTGCACAGTCTCTAATTATTACGAGGCAAGCAAGACTCCTTTTTGTAATAGCACGTTGGATTCTGTAAATGACTGCTCAAATGAGCGAATGGATGCAAGAATACCATCAACATCTAAGCCAATTAGTGCTAATTGCTGTTCTCGTTCGGCATGTTCAAGATAGTTGTCGGGTATGCCTAAATTGAGTATAGCTGTATTCACCTTTTGTGTTAATAAGAATTCATTAACACCACTTCCTGCACCTCCTTTAATAGCGTTATCTTCAACTGTGACAATTACTTCATGAGATTGTGCTATTTCCATTAATAAATTTTCATCTAATGGTTTTATAAAACGCATATTCACTAAGGTTGCAGACAAATTATCTGCCACTGCCGTGCAAACGTCTAAAAGTGAGCCAAATAATAAAATAGCAATACGGCTACCTTGCTGTAGAATTTCTCCTTTGCCAATTTCAATCTTTTGCATTTGCTTTTTTGGCTGTATCCCAACCCCTTTGCCTCTTGGGTAACGCACTGCGGTTGGTGTTGATTGTAAAAAGGCGGTATATAGCATTTGCCGACATTCGTTCTCGTTAGAAGGTGCCATCACAATCATATTAGGAATACAGCGTAAATAAGAGTAATCATAATTTCCAGAGTGAGTCGCGCCATCGGCTCCGACTAATCCTGCTCTATCAATGGCAAAAACGACGGCTAAATTTTGTAACGCCACATCATGAATTAATTGATCATAGGCTCGTTGTAAAAAAGAGGAGTAAATGGCTACCACAGGTTTTAATCCTTCACAAGCCATTCCTGCCGCTAGTGTTACTGCATGTTGTTCAGCAATGGCTACGTCATAATAACGCTCGGGGTATTTTTCAGAGAACTCAACCAATCCTGAGCCTTCTCGCATAGCAGGTGTAATACCCACTAGACGATGATCTTCCGCTGCCATATCACAGAGCCATTGACCAAAGACTTGGGTATAGGTTGGAGTGGGTGCTTTCTTTACTGGTACAACGCCTTTTTGCAAATCAAATACAGGTACAGCGTGATAACCACAAGGGTCTTTTTCAGCGGGTTTATATCCTTTACCTTTTTGAGTCACTACATGCAAAAATTTAGGACCTTCGATTGATTTTATATTTTCGAGAATTTTTACTAACTCAATTACATCGTGTCCATCAACAGGACCATAATAGACGAAACCCATTTCTTCAAATAAAGTCCCTGGTAATAACATCCCTTTTGTATGCTCTTCTGCCCTACGTGCAAAATCTTGCATGACAGGTGTTTTAGATAATACTTTTTTTCCACTTTCACGTACTGAGGAATAAAAACGACTGGAGAGCAAACGGGTTAAATATTTACTAAGTCCCCCTACATTGGGAGAAATTGACATGTCATTATCATTTAATACAACTAACATATTGGCATATAAATCAGCCGCATGGTTAAGCGCTTCATAGGCCATTCCTGCCGTCATCGCCCCATCACCAATAATAGCGACTGATTGATGAGTATGACCTAATTGTTTTGCTGCCATTGCCATTCCTAAAGCTGCACTAATAGAAGTACTTGAATGTCCTACTCCAAAGGCATCATATTCACTTTCTTCTCGGCGGGGAAACGGTGCGAGCCCTCCTTGTTGGCGAATTGTTTTTATTTCAGCGCGTCGCCCTGTAATAATTTTATGACCATAGGCTTGATGACCGACATCCCAAATCAAGCGATCATTGGGGGTTTCAAACACATAATGCAATGCAATAGTTAATTCTACAGTGCCTAAACCTGCTGCGAAATGCCCCCCTGTATCGGCAACCGTTTCTAATAAACAAGCTCGCAAAGCATCACAAGCCTCAGGTAGTTGTTCTTTAGTCAGTAAGCGCAAGGCTTCTGGAGAGTCAAGTTTATCTAACATAAAACACCATTATGATAAAAAATCATTGATTTCTTTTTACAATAAAATCAGCAATTTTTCTTAATAAATTAGCTTCTTCACCAAAACAAGATAGTGCATTATATGCAGATTGATAGAGGCTAGCCGTTTTTTCTTTTGCAGCTGACATACCTAAAATAGCAGGATAAGTTGCTTTATTAGCATCAATATCAGCTCCTTGTTGCTTACCTAAAGTTTCAGTATCACTTTCAATATCTAAAATATCATCTTGAACCTGAAAGGCTAAACCAATACATGTTGCATATTGCTCTAATGAGATTTTTTGTTGTTGGGTTAATTTATCAGAACAATTGGCGCCCATCATCACACTAGCACTGATTAGTGCTCCCGTTTTATGTTGGTGCATATTTTCTAATTGTGACTCTGATAATCTTTTATTGGTCGATGATAAATCAATCACCTGTCCACCAACCATACCGAATGATCCTGCACTTTTAGCGAGAATATTGATTAATTTAAGTTGATTCTTTAAGGAGATATTGTGTAGATCTGAAGCTAGAATTTCAAATGCTAATGTTTGTAGGGCATCACCTGCAAGAATAGCGGTTGCCTCATCAAAGGCTTTATGGGTGCTTGCCTTCCCTCGGCGTAAATCATCATCATCCATTGCAGGGAGGTCATCATGCACTAATGAATAGGCATGTAATAATTCTATGGCAACGGCTGGGGCATCTAAGGTCTTTTTATCGATATTAAAGCATTCACCCGTTGCATAAACCAATAGGGGACGTATTCTTTTACCACCTCCTAATACAGAATAGCGCATCGCTTTATGCAATAAGCAGGGTTCATCTTCTGCTTTAGGGATTGCATTATTTAATACATTTTCTACTCTTAACTGATAGTCTGTTAGCTTTACAACCGTTGTCATTTATTCTTCATCATTCTTATTTATTTTCATCCGTCAAAAAGTCTTCCTCAATACCTTGAGTAAGAATTTTTATTCGTTGCTCTGCATTATTCAAGGAGGAATGGCAAATTCGGAGCAACGAAATTCCTTTTTCAAAATTTGTTAATGATTCTTCTAACGATAAATCATCTTGTTCCATTTTGTCGATGAGTGATTCTAAATCTATCATTGCTGATTCAAAATCTATTTCTTTTAGCTTTTTAGTCATCTATTTATAGTCGTCGTTAGTTATAAAAAATGC
Source organism: Thiotrichaceae bacterium (assembly GCA_015494435.1). Classification (GTDB taxonomy): domain Bacteria; phylum Pseudomonadota; class Gammaproteobacteria; order Thiotrichales; family Thiotrichaceae; genus JAGLBW01. Next base: position 3,875 of record WGBH01000463.1, read on the forward strand.
AAGAATTTATCAAAACTCTTATACTTAAAATAGGTGGAACTTGATAAGAATAGCGTAATACACTATTATTTAAGCGGCGGTTCATAAATTATCGGAGAAAAAATATGTTTAGTTTGGATTTTGGTTTTCCTATGCTACTGGTTGTTGGTCTTATCGCTTTTTCATGGTTTAGCTTTTTCTCAGTCGTTTTTTCCTAAGTTTAGGAAGTTTCAGGTATAGATATAAAAAAGCCGCTAATTAGCGGCTTTTTCTATATCTGTATTAATTATTCACGCTAAACGCTTTAAGCAACAACCGACTCTCGTATTTTCTTAATTGCATTAGTTTCTAACTGACGAATACGCTCGGCAGAGATGCTGTATTTATCCGCGAGATCTTGTAAAGTAGCTTTTTTATCCGTCAACCAACGACTTGCTAAAATATCTTTACTACGATCATCCAATTTAGCCAATGCTTTCGTTAGGATTGATTTTTTATGATTTTTCCAATCCTCTTCCTCTAGTATATCAGAGGGATCAGGTTGCTCAGCTTTTAAGTACAAACTAGGTGAATATGCATTATCATCATCTTCTTGCCCAGGAGCTAAATCAAAACCTAAATCTTGACTGCTCATGCGCTTTTCCATTTCCATGACATCTTTACTGCTAACACCTAAGGTATCGGCAACATCATTAACTTCCGCTTGATTTAACCAGCCTAAACGCTTTTTACCGCTACGAAGATTAAAAAATAATTTACGCTGTGCTTTCGTTGTTGCGACTTTTACTATTTTCCAGTTACGTAGGATATATTCGTGCATTTCTGCACGAATCCAATGTACTGCAAACGAAACTAAACGTACATTCATGCTAGGATCAAAGCGTTTAACCGCCTTCATAAGCCCTACATTTCCTTCTTGTACTAAATCTGCTAATGGCAAACCATAGCCGTTATAACCACGTGCTACCTTAATAACAAAACGTAAATTATGTAAAATCAACATCCGAGCAGCATCGAGGTCTTCATTGTCGCGCAAGCGAAATGCTAATTCTTTTTCTTCTGCAACGGTTAATACAGGTAATTCATGCACTGATTGGATATAATTGTCAATACTGCTTGCAGTTACGGGTATTAGCTGATTGTGTATAGTATGTGTACTATTCATAGTTAAAAACTCTTCCTTAAATGTCTTAATGCATATTAGCACTCTAACGCTGAGAGTGCTAATAGAAGATTTAGTTCCTTGATCACAGTTATTCAAAAAGTGTATTTAATTCAAAGATGAAAACACTTTTTCTGCGACCGAAACGGTTTGTTGTAAATCTTGGCGAGTATGAGCACTAGAAATAAAACCTGCTTCATAAGCGGAAGGAGCAAAATTAATACCTGCTTCTAGCATACCGTGAAAGAATAAATTAAATTGCTCAACATTACATTGCATCACTTCATCAAAGCTTTTTACTCCTTCAATATCGGTAAAAAAGAGACCAAACATTGCTCCGACCTGATTACTTGTTAAAACAATATTATTTTTCTTTGCTACTGCTAGCATATCCCCCACAAAGTTTGTGGTCTTTTTATTCAAATCTTCATAAAAGCCGTCTCTGGAAATGATTTCTAGTGTTTTTAGACCTGCTGTCATTGCAATAGGGTTACCTGATAAAGTGCCTGCTTGATAAACAGGACCAACGGGAGATAAGGCTTGCATAATATCTTTACGCCCACCAAAAGCACCGACAGGCATACCACCGCCAATGATTTTGCCTAACGTAGTTAAATCAGGGCTTATATTATAAACGGATTGCGCTCCACCTAATGCAACACGAAAACCTGTCATGACTTCATCAAAAATTAATACTGCACCATATTGATCACAAACTTGTCGTAATTTATCCAAAAAACCTGCAACAGGTGGAATACAGTTCATATTACCTGCAACTGGCTCGACGATAATACAGGCGATCTCATCCCCCATTTTTTCAAACAGTGCATCAACCTGTTCAATATTATTATAATCAAGAGTCAGTGTGTGTTGTGCCAAGCTAGCAGGTACGCCTGGAGAATTTGGCTCACCTAATGTTAAAGCCCCAGAACCTGCTTTAACCAGCAAGGAGTCACCATGACCATGATAGCCCCCCTCAAATTTAACAATATTATCACGCCCAGTAAAACCACGGGCTAAACGAATCGCAGACATCGTGGCTTCTGTGCCTGAGCTAACCATGCGTACCATTTCAATGGATGGCATTAGTTCTTTAATCCGCTCTGCCATAGTAATTTCAATTTCAGTCGGTGCACCGTAGCTTAGGCCTTTTGATACTGCTTGTTGTACCGCTTCAATAATTTCAGGATTCGCATGACCTGCTATCATCGGTCCCCAAGAACCAACATAATCAATATATCGCTTACCCTCCACATCATACAAATAAGCACCTTCTGCTCGCTCTATAAATAAAGGTGTTCCACCAACGCTTTTAAAGGCTCGTACTGGGGAATTAACTCCCCCTGGAATGCTTTTTTGTGCTTTTAAAAATAATTCTTCGGACTTACTCACAACTTTGTTCACAATTTTTCTCTAGTTATATTAATTTTCTTGTTTGTTTTCATTTTCAAGCTCTTTGCCCGCAGGACGGGTAAAGCGATCATTTAATTCTTGTACAAATGATTCAATATCATGACGAATAATATCTAGCTTTTTTATAGCTCCTCTTCCCCAGCCTGCTGGTTTATCAAAGAATACACTACGAAAGAAGTTTGTATTTTTTAAAAATGCCTGCCGAACATTTCCGTAGGATTCACCTACACTGAGTGTCTCGGCAATACCCTCGGCGACTTTGTCTCGAATAAAAAAGTGTAATACAAGAAACACAACAATAAAAGCTGCGGCCGCTGATAGTAAAACTGTCGGTGATGGTAAAGCAGTAAAATCCCACATACCTAATGCATAAGTTGTATAGGAGGATGTGCCTAATAGGAGTGTTGCAATGAGCACATCAATCCATACCACACGCCTACGCCATAATTGTTTTGCCTGCCTAATTTGTGGTATTGCTTGTTGTTCAATTTGATTAACCAGTGATTCCATACCGCCAATAATGCGATAAATACGATCTGTACTGACCCCATCTATACGCTTATTTATTTTTTCATAGTCAGATTCTCGCTTTGAAACATAACGTTCCCAAACACTCTTATCTTCTATGGGAACTGCTAGAGCTTCATTGAACATCACATAAAAACGTCCTGAAACAAGCCCCGTTTGAATCAATGCTTTTTGCCAAGAAGAGACAATTTGTTCCAAATTATCATCTCTTGCTGAAGTATCAATTTGATTGAGAATAAACAAGAACTTACCACTGTCATTGCGTCGCTGAGCGCCGCGTACTAAATGCTCCAAAGTATCTTGCATTGCCCCAGGTTCTGGGTGGCGTGCATCGAAGAGAACTAAAACTAAATCGGATAAGTCAATAATATGATCAGTAATTCTTAAAGTTGATTTTCGTTGCTCATCGGCATCAAATCCAGGGGAGTCGATAAGAATTTTACCTCGTACTTTCTCACTCGGTGTTGCCTTCATTTGCAAATAGTTATCTATCTTAGCGCCTTCTCCTTCGCTAACTTCCTCTATATCTTTACTAATTTTATAGAATGGGAAGCGAGGGTCGCTATCTAATGCCAATCCTGGAAGTGTGCGTATTTCTGAATCAGTACTATAAGAGACAACTGTAAAACGATCATCAACGGCTTGATTGCCTGTTTGTTGAAGATCTAAGCCAACATAGGAATTGATAAAACTAGACTTTCCAGCTGAGAATGTACCTAAAACTGAAATTAATGGCCACCAAGAAATCTGTGTTGCATAAGATTCACTTCGTTTTAGTAAGCCAATTTTTTGCGCCACTTGATCTAAAGCACGGTAACGATCAACAACCGACACCAGCACGGGGTTTTCACGCTCTAGATGTTTTTGTAAACGATCTAAGCGTTGTGTCATTTTCTTATCGGGCGTCATTATAAAATCACCTCTAAATCATATTATTAGATATTTGTTTGCAGGAAAAAGTAAGACATTGGGGGAGGATGTCTTACTACAGATGATAATTAACTTTTTATTACTAATATGTGCAATATCTCTGATTTTTAAGAACCTTTACCAATCACTGTAGGTAAAACAGGCAATTGTTGAGGACTCAAAATAAGAGATGGTTTCAATGCTGGTAGCGGTTGTACAGGGTAATAAGATGGAGGCAATGGTGCTACCGACCCTGGAAAGGGTCCATTGCTATTATTTTTCCAAGGGAGGAACTTATTCATAACACTCAAAGGAGTAGAAATATTTTGATTTAAACTCCACATATCACGTTGCATATTATTGGTTGAAGCGGCCATATCATAGGTTGCATTTTTCATATTACCAATACTATCTACCATCGTTTTTGTATTGACACTCATATCACCGATATCACCTGACATACCCTTAATAGTTCCCGTCAAAAGACTGACATCACCATTCATGCCTTTCATCGTTGTTGCAATTGAGTTCATATTTTTATCAACTGAACTAGCCATACTCTCCATTGTTTTTGCCATATGACTAACATCCGAGGCTAACGATTGAATCAAGTAAAAACCATAACTTGCTAAAATAATAAACGCAAATATTGCAGGATAAACAATAAGACGCATTGTTTTATCGCTACCTTCCGATTTTTGTTCAAAATTTCGTAATTCAAGCTCAATCTCTTTCAGGTATTCTTGATTTAAATCATTACTTTGAGGCATGTTACATCTCCCAATTGTGAAACTACTTGCTTAAGCCCTGCAAGCGATTTCTTATTTCGGCCGCTTTATCTGGATAAAATTGTTCAATAAATCCGACCATATTTTCGACACGATCAGCTTTTCCATTTTCAATCATCGGTATTGCAATTTCTGCATAAAGAGTGGCTGATTTTTCAGGAAAACCTTGTTTCCAGTAAACATTGCCTAATTCACCTTTATACGCAACTACATGAGGCTCACGCGCAATTAATTGCTGATAAATAGAAACAGCTTCATCTAACCCATTATTCCAATATGCTTCTCTTGCCATTAACAACAAAGTATCATTTGACTGCTCATTTAAGCCAGTAATTACTCCATTATTCTCTTTTTGTAGATTATCATTGCCTTGAGTGGCAACTGAACTCACCGTTCCAGTGAAGTGGTTTTCAGCACTCTCAGATACTTTTTTAGTTTGTTCATTAATCTTTACATGGTCATTGGAAGCAATATTTGTTTCATGTTTCTTTCCTCCCGAGATACTTAACATTAAAGCAACGATAGTCAATGCCCATACTGCTATAATGGGATGTTTTCCTAACCAGCGTACTATATACATAATATTTTCCTCAACTAGTCTTTATGTTTGTGTATTGTCTGCACAAAATATCAGTAAAGCACTTTCCCCAAAGCCTCTACCTCTAAGGCTGCCTTTGATTTTGCATTCATCTCAAATACAGCCAACCCTTCACTGAATGAACGACGATAGGCTGTTCTTTGATAAAGTCTCTCATTTAGCATCTTAATCACTTTTAATGTTGATAAAGCAGTAAATGCTTCATCTGTCTCTCGAACAGCTACATGTGTATCGGAGCGATTCATAAAACCGATCACATCTGGCATATTTAAGCCACGAATTTCAATAATCATATTAATAAATCGTTGCGTTGACCAAACATCCGCTTGACTAGGAGCAATCGGTATAATCACTCTATCTGCCTTTTGAATTGCAATTTTCATTGCATCCATATCGGACATACCAATGTCAACAAAAACCTCTGTATTTTCACCTTCTTTCGTTAAATCAGTCACCTGATTTTTTGGTATAATAATCGGTTGGTAGCCATCTTCCATTCTAATTTCTAGTGCATCAGTCAAAGTAGCCTGAGGGTCAAAATCATAAACAACAACATGCACATTACGATTAGTTGCGACCCATAAAGATAAATTAAAAGCAACGGTACTTTTTCCTGTACCGCCTTTCAAGTTTCCAATGACTGATATCATTTTACTTCTCTACTTTCTCCGTAGGTGCTTGTTGCGGATTAGGTTTTACGATTGGTCTTGGCTGAAAATTTCCTTGAGGCATTGTATTAGGAAATGGCATTTGATAACCATACGGATAAATAGGTCTGCCCATATTTATAGGATAGACAGGAACCATCATCATGCGTTGCCCATTAATCATTTGTGGAGGCATTCCTTGTGGCATTTTTATTCCCTGAGGAGGCATCATCATTTGAGGAGGCATTCTTTGTGGTATTTTTATTCCCTGAGGAGGCATCATCATTTGAGGAGGCATTCTTTGTGGCATTTTTATTCCCTGAGGAGGCATCATCATTTGAGGAGGTATCCCTTGTGGCATTTTCATTCCTTGAGGAGGCATCATCATTTGCATCGGTTGCTGTGTGGATTGTTTTTTAGTTGTTAGTTCTTTATTTTGAGATATTTCAATAGGCTTAACTAAATATCCCTTAGGAGCTATTGGTGCTTTCAATTCTGTTACTTCTGGTTTCGCTAGTGATTTTATTTCTACAGGTGCCTCAGGTGCTTTTAATTTAACAATTTTTGAACTTACCTCTGAGCTAGCGCTTGTATCCGCTGGGGTGACAACTGCTTTTGTCTCCGTTGTTGTTACTGATTTTTTTGTAGATGCTTCACTGCTTTTGTTTGGATCAGTTGCCACCTCTATTTTAGCATTCGTCTTAGGTGCTGTTTGAGAGTTTTCGGTTGTATTTTTTTCTACAACAACAGGCTTTTTAGGAACAGCAATATCGACCATTGGTGCTTTAGGAGTTTTCATTTCAGATTGACTAGCTGTATCTTTTTTTATCTCCGTTGCAACATCACTATTTGCGGTACTCACTTCTGGAGGAATAGGGGCTTTAGGTGCTTTCATTGCCACAGGTTTAGCAGGTGCTATGGGTCTATTAGTGGCTTCATCTGCTTTTTTATCTTTTCCTGTAGCAAAAGGTGAAGGTGGTGGTGGTAGGTCACTTGCCTTTTTAATTTTTGTTTCTTTGGAAGCTACCTCTTCTTTGTTTTTATTCGTTTCTGAGCCGATTACCGCAGTTGCTACTGCTTTTTCTCCTTTTTCTGCTGTATCGGTTGTCTTTTTTGTATCATTAACAATTGCTTTCGATACAGAATTCTGCTGTTTAACTTTTGCTTCATCTTCAATGGCATCTTTTGTATTAGCATTTGTTGCTATTATTGTTGCCGATGCTACAAACGTTGCTGCCGCAACGGTTAAAACACCTTTGTACATTTTTTTCATAATTTATCTTTCCATCACACAATAATTTCATTTTATTCAATATTTAAATAGGCTTTAATCCGCTAGATTAAAGCCTATTTAAGGAGTTTACAACTATCTAAACTTTTCTAAAGATCCTTTTTTAAACGAATTCCACGTCGAACTTTAGGTTTAGATTTGTTTTGAGTTGTTTTTTTTTCAGCTTTTTCAGTTTTTTCAGTTTTTTCAGTTTTTTCAGTTTTTTCAGTTTTTTCAGTTTTTTTAGGCTTTAAGTTAGATTGTTCTATTTTGCTCTGTTGACTACTTTTAGAATTACTAGAAGAACTTTTATTAGTTGACGCGGATTTTATTTCTTTTTTCCTTATTATCAATTTTTTAATAAAACCAAGAAGAGTAATAATGATTTTAATAAAGAGACCAGCCACAGTGACTAATGACATGCCTAGAAACATTAAGACAGCGGTAATTTTACTAGTAATACTTGCTTTATCAGAAGCTGAATTTTTTTCTTCACAAGCATTTCTTGAGTTTGCGCCATCAATTGAACAATGCAAGGAGTTGCTCGCACTGATACAGCCTAGTGGAATGATCAATAGTGTTAACAACGTAGCGACTAGTCCACCACCAATTAAAGAAACAGCCATCCCTTCAAAAATCGGATCAGATAAGATGAAAATAGAACCACCAACCAGTGCAAATGCAGTGATCATAATGGGTCGAGTACGTGTTTCACAGGCATAAATAACGGCATCTACGACACTTTTACCTTCTGCTACTTGTTCTTTAGAAAAATCAACCAAGAGAATCGAGTTTCGTACTACAATTCCTGCTAGGGCAATAAAACCAATCATTGAAGTTGCTGAAAAATCAGCACCCCAAATCCAATGCCCAGGTACAATACCAATTAAGGTTAATGGAATCGGTGCAATAATAATCGCAGGTAAAACAAAGTTACCAAATTGACCCACAATTAACATATAGATCAAAATAATAGCGGCACCAAACGCAATCCCCATATCGCGGAAGGTTTCATAAGTAACAGTCCATTCACCACCCCATTCGAAAGCACTTTTATTGCTTTTATCGGGAGCTCCTAACCATTCACCTGATAATTTCACCCCATCAGGTGCAGTATAATCTTTTAGTAATTTACCTATTTCCAACATGCCATAAACAGGGGCGGCAAACTTACCAACTCCTTCAGCAGTTACAAACTCAACGGGACGTAGATCTTTATGATAAATTGGCTTATCTTGTACTTCTTTAACAAAAGATCCTAACTCTGATAAAGGCACAGAGACACCACGACCATTACTAACAGGTAGTTGCATCAAACGATTAATTTGTGAACGAACGGCTAAGGGAACTTGTAACACAATTTTAGTGGGTTCAATTAAAGCATTTTTACGAATATCGCCAAGAACATAACCACCCATTGCCATTTCAAGTGCACGATTTACATCTTCAACAGAGATATTATTCAATTGTGCTTTATTTGCATCGACTTTGAAGCGTAACAAATCATGATCAGCTTCCAACATATTGTCAACATCAGCAACATTTTTTGCTTTTTCAAAAATAGCAGTCATGTCTTTAGCAACCTGTCGCCTTACATCTGCATCAGGACCATATATTTCAGCAACGACGGTTTGTAATACAGGTGGACCAGGTGGCATTTCAACAACTTGAATTCTTGCATCGGATTTCATTTCTTTTAACAATTTCACTAACAAGGTTCGCGCTTCGGTTGCTATTTCATGACTGGTTCTTTCTCTGTCATGCATATCTTTTAGTTCAACTTGTATATCAGCCTGCCAAGGTGATTTACGTAAATAATAATGACGCACAAAGCCATTGAAGTTAAAAGGAGATGCTGTTCCCATATAAGTCTCTAATTTTGTGACTTCAGGAAGTTTATTAAGTTCCTCTGCTAATTTATTAGTAATATTTGCTGTAACGGGAAATGCAGTGCCTTCAGGCATGTTAATAACTACATTAAACTCTGGCTTATTATCCAGAGGTAACATTTTAACCCGAACATCTTGGGTGTAAAACAAAGAAATACAAAGGAAAAAGACCACAAAAAGAGCAATTAAAAAAGTATAGCCTTTCTTGGTGTCTCGGATCATGGGAATAATAATTCCACGAAAAAACTTCTCCATATAAGCGGCTTGTTTATGCTCTTTTTCTGCTGCTTTATGTAATTCGCTTAATTTGGGCTTTAATTTATAAGTCAACCAAGGTGTAAAGGCAAAGGCCGCAAATAATGAAATTAACATTGCCGCAGAACCTAGCTTAGGAATCGGTGACATATAAGGTCCCATCATTCCTGAGACAAACATCATTGGTAACAAGGCTGCAATAACAGTGAAGGTTGCTAAAATAGTCGGATTACCCACCTCACGTACGGCATCTACAGCGACATCAATGCTGGTAGTATCAGATAACAGCCATCGCCTGTAAATATTTTCTACTACCACAATGGCATCATCGACCAAGATACCAATCGAGAAGATCAAGGCAAACAGACTCACCCGATCAATCGTTAAACCCAATAACCAAGCAATAAAGACAGTGGATGCAATAATAACAGGGATAATAGCCAGAACCACAACACCTGCTCGCCAACCTAGAGCAAACCAAATTAGCAAGGTGACAATAATGGTTACTTTGACTAATTTTGCTAGTAATGTATTTACCTTAGCGCTCGCGCTTGCACCATAGTTACGTGTAATTTCAACATGAATATTATCAGGAATAGTACGCCCTTTTAAAAATTTAAGTCGTTCTATAATAGAATCCGCAACCGCAATACCATTACTGCCATGTTTCTTTGCTATGGCTAAGGTGACAGCTGCCGCACCTGATGCTAATTCAGCAGGTTTTGTGTTTTCCTTTTTTTTATCTTCATACTGGTAAGCAGGTCCCGTATAAAAACCAACCATGCGGGTTGAGTCACTAGGGCCTTCAATAACTTTTGCTACATCACGAATATAAACAGGACGACCATCGACCACCGCAACCATCAAACGATTAACATCTTGTGCAGAGGTTAAAAAAGAACCCGTTACAATTTTAAAAGTTTTATTATTTGGCTCAACTTCTCCAGCTGTACGTTCCGAATTTGCTAAACGTACCGCATTAGCAACTTGTTCAATAGAAACACCATAAGTTGCTAAACGTTCTGGCATAATTTCAACACGTACTTCTTCAACACGACCATCAATAATATAGCTTTGACTGGTGTCTTCGACAGCACGCATGTCTTGTAAAACATCTAAGCCAACGAGGCGTAAAGTGGCATCGTCAATTTCATTTGACCATAAGGTAATCGCAACCACGGGTACATCATCCACCGCTTTAGGTTTTACTAACGGTTGTGAAGCACCACGTGGTAATAAATTCATATTAGAGGTGATTTTGTCATATAGTTTGACGAGTGATGACTCCATGTTTTCGCCAACAACAAACTGTACTGTTACCATCGCTTGTTCATGCATAGAGGCAGAATAAACATGATCAACACCCGTCATTTCCGTCAAAATACCTTCTAACGGGCGAGCAATAAGAGATTCAACTTCTTTTGCTGATGCGCCAGGGTATTGAACAAAAATATCTGCCATTGGTACAGAAACTTGAGGATCTTCTTGTCTTGGTGTAATGATTAAACCAAGAATACCAATCACTAAAAAGGCAAATAACAGTAAGGGTGAAAGGGGGGAGGTGATAAACGCTTTGGCAGTTTTACCTGCTATTCCAAGATGTTTTTTATTTGCTTCTAGCTTTTCTTGAGTGTATTGATTTTGTTCGCTCATGGAGATTATCTATATTTATATGTTGATATTTGGCTTATTTTATCAATCCACTGGAAAGATAAAATCTATCATAATAATTGTCACTATTTTAATTTAGCCACCCTGTTTAGGAGAGCTAACCTCTGGCATCCAACCAGATAATGCTCCAGAAGGAGGATTATCAACTATTTTCTCACCTACTTTAACACCTGTAATCACTTGAACTCTGCCATTTTCTTGGTCAAGACCAAGACGAAGCAAACGTAATAAAGTGGTGTTATTGGCTTCATCTAATACTAGAACACTGGGCAAACTACGCCCTTTAATCAATGCAGTCTTAGGAATTGTTATCACAGATCCACCTGCACCATTGGCATCTGGCAAAAATAACTCAGCGTACATACCCGGTGAGGCATTAATTCCTGTTTTCAAATCAAATTTAACCACTACCGTGTGGCGAACCGCATCAGCAATAGGATGAATTTGAGCGACTCTCGCTTGGCTCTTACGTTCACCTATTTTTACAGGAATGATCATTCCCTTTCTTAAACTGCTGACTAAAATCTCAGGAACATCTGCTTTAGCGCGCAAATATTTGATAAAACCAAAGGTTAATAATGGCTGACCAGGTTGAACTGTATCCCCTTCTTCAACCATTTTTTTCAAAATCATTCCTTCAAAAGGAGCAATGGAAGTTGTATTTTTCAAGGTCGCATTGATTTCATTTAACTGAGCCATTGCCTGCATTACTTGTGTTTTAGCCTGTGTTACTCCTGTGGCAGAATTCATTAAATCAGTGTAGCGATTATAATCGGTATCCGTTGTTCCCATCGCATCAGCAAAGGGGCGAGTAAAATAAATATCCATCATCGATGGTATACCCATCCCTGGCATTGAGCCAATATTTTTACTACGAGGAGAAATCATCTCACGATTATATTGCAACTGTGAATTTTTAAGTGCTGCTTGCGCCGATTGTAATTGCGCTTCTAGCATTCCTTTTTTTGCTTTTAATGCATCATCATTGATTTTGACAAGCACAGAACCTGCCTTAAACTTAGCCCCAACATTCCCCGCGATTGACATAATACGCCC
>WGBH01000464.1 GCA_015494435.1 Thiotrichaceae bacterium
ATTATTGTCCGATAAGCCCTATCTTTGAATAATCTTTATTAAAGACTCAGTCTTGCTATTTATAAAGAAGAACAACGACGATACTGGAGTTGAAAAACGACACCGTTTGTTAAATCAAGCGAATCAACACTAATTGAACTACCTCTTCCGCGTGTTCTGATACGGCTATTAATACGCATATTCACATCTTCACCACAACGTGACCAGCTTTCACTCATTGTGACTAGGTCATCATGAACCGTATAATCATCACCGTTTCTAGAATATAATCTAGTTTTTTTAGTAGGAGTACGATCACCTGCAAAGAAGTAAGAACGACGTAATTCAGCACGACCTTCAACAAACCCACGAAAATCAGCGGTCATTGTTGAAACTTGAAATCCATTCGGCACATGAACAGGAACTGCAATATTACAAGACTTATTACCAGACTCCGCTAAATAACCATCAAAAAGAATACTCAACGTTGCTCCATCAGGGGTAATAGCAAAATCAGAAGTACCCGATGGACAACCACTACCCGCAATAGCAGGTGCTTTAAAATAAACCGCACTCTGAGTAGGTGTAGGTGTAGCAGCAACAGTTGATTGAGAGACAGAAAGAGCCAAAAGAGTGCCCGCTATTAAGGTGCTTAATGTTTTCATGATAGATATGTCCTTTGTTTTTTTAAATGAATGTTTTCGTCTAACGCAGGGATATAATCTATTATTTTTTAGCATTTGCCTATCCCTCGGATAAGTGACCCTTGATCTGAGGCATACCCTAAATAGGGGAGTTTATTTAAAACAAAATAATTTTTTCGATAGAATTTTATCAAAAGGTACAATACTACACTATTAACAATCGGACGATAATTTTCGTCATTAGGTATACATTGTTTTAGTTCCTTTACTTGGGCCAAATTCACAATGAAACTGATATGTAGGGAGTAACCTAATATAGAGCAATATTCACTGACCGTGTATCGACTAGATTTATCTGCGAAGATGAAAAGCGCAACGTATTAACAATTTAGAAAATGAAATCCAAGACCTTAAAAAAAATCAAAAGTCGAAAGCCGAAATTTTAATCCAGAAAAATGAACTAAAAATCACCGTAACACAATCCCCCCAAACATCTGCGGATTTTTCCATGCTTTATCGGCTTTGGCATTCCAAGCAATTTTAGCATCACGGTGCTTGCCTGTGTCATCATCGTTAACTTGAATTTCAAAACCGATACGTTGATTAAGATGTGGTTTTACTTTTAACACAGCCCAAGGAATTGAGGTTTCTAAACGATAGCCATTAGATGATTGCTTCATTGTAAACTGGATTTTTTTTGCTATTTTTCTAGAGCGTCTGCTAGGTTTAATGCCATCGATAAAAACGTTCTTATCTTTCATGCGAAAAGAGAGCTTTAGATCATTATTCCCATCGTATTTTGCACCACGGCTATTATCTAAATCCAAATAAATTTCTATTGAATCATCGGCCCATGCCACTGGAGAATCTTGTACTAATTTATCATCAATCACATCAACCCAAACATATAAATTATTATCATCCCAGCTAGAACGCCATTGTGCAGAGAGGTCTTTTTTGTCATCTACATCGCCTGTTATCAGATTTGATAATGATCTAAACCTGCTTTTTGACCATTTATTATCTGTTTTTTTAATTTTATAGCTACTGGCTAGAATAGGCTTTTCTGCTAAAGCTTCTGTCCCCGTAACTAAATGCTTAGCGATGTTTGTAGGTTTTTTATGGCGTGCAATAGAGGCGGATGAACAGCCTTTCCACCAACAAGGTTTACCTTTTTTAAAAGATAATGCAGCGCGATATTTAGGTGCCTCTGCGGTAGGTTGGGTAATATATTCTTTAATGCCCCAGCTACCATGCCATGTGTATTTTCGTGGCGAGGAAAATAGCACAAATAATTTACCCCCTTCTTTTTTCCATCCTGTCAATAAATGATAATAAAGCTGTGCCATACGCGGGTCTTTATTGGCTTGTATTAAATAAGGCGTTGCGCCTTCGGTTAAAGAATGTGTTTTATAGTCAACCAAATGCTGTCCGCCTTCATAGGCGATCAAATCAACTCCATAGTGTCTAGTAATATTTGCTTGTCGATGCACCGCTTTTAATACATTGCCTAGCGAATAGTAGTTTTCAGGGTCTGTTAAACGCTGAAATATTGCACCCACACTACGGATATTTCGAATATCTTTTTGGCTCATATAAAAATAAGGACCAATTGCTAGTGCATCGACATATTTATAGGCATTTTTATACCCTAGGACTAAATGGGTGTAGGCTGTATCCGCTGTTTTTCCCCCCATTACCCGTACTAAGCGTCGAGTACCACCAAACACACCTGCCCACTGTTTAAATATTTTAACGCTTTGTTGTGAATAGTATTTTGCCCCTGCAATACGACGATCTTTATCTAAATGGTATCTTGTTCCTGTTTGTTTCATATGCTCTGCTTGTGGCACAAAGAGGTCATTCCATGTTTCATTACTGTATTCAATATACACTTTTAAATGTGGACGTAAATGCTCTTTCATATATTTAGCATAATGATAAATATAGGCATTATTTGCTTTATGAGGAATGTTAATCCAAGGATCTGCATTTAATTGATTCGCCAACTCAACCATAATTTCTAATGGAATACCCCGCACACCCTCCTTTCCTCCCCATGTTGCTTTTGATAATTGCGGACGATCTTTCCAATATCGAATATTATTACGGGTTATGCCCCCCATATTCATAAAACGAATCACTTTAAAATCCTTCATAAAATTCAAATAATCGGGATTAAATATAATTTGCTTATAGTACTTAGCAAAAGAAAGATATTGCCGTCTTCCACAAGCATTCTTATGACTTACACGCTTGAAAAAATTCCCGTTGCATACCCCACCTGGCATTAAAATACGGATATTACGCAAATAATTATTAGGATTGGTTTTTTCTATAAATAAAGTCGCAGTGATAAGATGATCTTTCATCGGGACAAAACGAATTAAATCTTTCCCCTTGAAACGCTTTACTAGCTTTGCACTTGCACCATAACGGATTTTTCCTTCTCCATCATAACGTACGGTATAAAGTCCAACCGGTAAATTTTTTAATGGCATTTGACTAATAAAGCGTGTCCCAGCTTGTCCCTTATTGAGATTCTTTGGCCAGCCTTGTTTATCAAATTTTACATTCCCTTTCGTAAACCAAGGGCGTGCCTCTTCAAAGGGTAATGCCAAACGAAATAGATCAACAAACGGCAGACTGGTATTATTTTCCATTGCCTCATTCGTATTAATACCTAAAGGAGAGGTTATATTTGCAACAGAGGCAGAATAGGCACTAAAGCTCACGCTCAGCAGTAGCAAAAAAACGATAAAAGGAAGCCATAAAATTCGTTGTATTTCATTCATGATAATGTGCGCAAGCAAAAAGGTAGGGGTATAAATAATCGACATTAAATTATTCTATAAGTTCTATCAGTAATTCTATTGGAAAACTAAGAAAATGATAAGATTTTGGTTTTATTATATTTAATAATCAGTTTTATGAAAGGTTAATTAACTGCTACAATATATCTACTATTTCCTATAAAATAATAATATAATATCATTATATATTCAATAGGAAAATTTGCAAAACTCATCGGACGAAGTATACAAACACTAAGGTCATGGGATAAATAGGG
>WGBH01000465.1 GCA_015494435.1 Thiotrichaceae bacterium
ATGTTATTGCGAGGAGCTTTCTGAATTTATTTACAAACGACGAAGCAATCTCTTTAAGTTATAAGCTAAAAAATCGCTTCGTCGTTGATTCGCTACGCTAATCAAGCTCCTCGCAATAACGTGATATTTTAGAGTAAAGGTAACGACTAAAATGTTAACTGGGAAATGAAGGATGCCAAGCTTCTTTAAAATATTTCAACGGAAGTTACAAACCCCATCGAGCTAATGGCATCAGCCTCTATCAAAGTTATCGAGGTGGAAAACCTCCGCCCATTCCTGGTGGCAATTGCCCTTGCATTGCGCGCATCATTTTTTTCATACCGCCGCCTTTCAATTTTTTCATCATTTTGCTCATTTGCTTATGCTGTTTGAGGATACGGTTAACATCTTGAATCTGCATTCCACAGCCTGCTGCAATACGTTTTTTACGTGAGCCTTTTATAATCGCGGGAAAACGCCGTTCTTGTGTTGTCATTGAATTAATGATGGCTACCATACGTGCCACTTCTTTATCGCCTGCTTTCTCTTTAATTTGTGCTGATATATTTCCCATCCCTGGCATTTTTGACATTAAACCTCCCATGCCGCCCATTTTTTCCATCTGTAGCATTTGCTTACGTAGGTCTTCCAGATCAAAACCATGTCCTTTATTTAATTTTTTGACTAATTTTTTGGCTTGCTGTTGATCAACTTTTTGCTGCGCTTCTTCGACCAAAGAAAGTACATCGCCCATACCTAAAATACGCGATGCCATACGGTCTGGATGGAAGGCTTCTAAAGCATCTATCTTCTCACCGACACCAATAAACTTGATAGGTTTACCTGTGACATGACGTACTGATAATGCCGCCCCACCACGTGCGTCACCATCTGCTTTGGTTAGAATGACTCCCGTCAGTGGCAATGCATCACCAAAGGCTTTTGCAGTATTGGCGGCATCTTGCCCTGTCATACTATCAACCACAAATAGGGTTTCGACAGGGTCAATAGTGGCATGTATTGCCTTAATCTCTCCCATCATTTCCTCGTCGACATGCAAACGACCTGCGGTATCTACAATCAGCACATCAAGAAATTTCACTTTTGCTGTTTGTAATGCCTGAGTAGCAATATCAACAGGGGATTGTCCTATATCGCTGTCAATAAAAATTGCACCTGCTTGTTTTGCCACTGTTTCAAGTTGCTTAATGGCGGCAGGACGATAAACATCACAACTGACCACGCCCACTTTTTTATTTTCTCGGCCAGTTAAAAGTTTGGCTAATTTACCTGCGGTAGTGGTTTTACCTGCACCTTGTAAACCCGCCATTAAAATAACGGCTGGGGGCTGAGCTGCGAGATTAACGGATTCATTCGATTGCCCCATGATATCCGTTAATTCATCATCAACAATTTTAATCAATGCTTGACCAGGAGAAAGGCTTTTAATAACCTCCTGACCAATTGCACGTTGCTTTACACGGTCAATAAAGAGCCGCACCACAGGCAAAGCGACATCTGCTTCAAGCAATGCCATACGCACTTCACGTAAAGCGTCTTTAATATTATCATCTGTTAAACGAGCCTGACCTCGTAATTTTTTTACTGTATGAGAGAGGCGATCACTAAGAGTATCAAACATAAATTTCCACTATTTTTTTTCATTTTAGAAGCAAGTGAATTAGGGAAGTTTCAACTCATAAAGTAAAAATGTCACTAAATATCAAAAGAATTCAGATACTTTGAATAAGTTAAAACTTTCTATAACAAGAAAAAAACACCTTTAAAGTAACTGTCTGTTTCTTGCTTGCGCTGAAGGTGGTACATTATAACATCATTATCAGAATTGTCCTGCACACAAAAACAATGACAACCATCGCCTTATTTGCAATTATTTTATACTTTATTAGCTGGCTTTTGCTCGCCCTTAAATTACGTGCTCGCCTGAATAAAACCAAAGGTATCAATAAAAAAATTTACCTTGCTCTCTGGCTTGTTGCGATTTTCCTTCATGCGAGCGTACTTTATTATCCTTTAGTGCTGGGCTTGGGATTATCGATCAGCCTAATTACCGCTGCATCACATATTATTTGGCTAACCAATTTAATCTTATTGATCACAACATGGACGCGCAATATTGAAGCACTAGGCATTTTAATCCTGCCACTGACGATATTTACACTATTACTACAGCAAATGGTTAGCCTTGACGCTAGCCATACTATTCAGATCAATAATGGCTTAGGTGCTCATATATTCACTTCTTTACTTGCCTATAGTATGTTAATGCTCGCGGCTATTCAGGCGGCTTTATTGGCGGAACAAAATAATCACTTGCACAATCATAAACCCACAGGTTTTATTCGTACCTTGCCTTCATTACAAGATATGGAGATTTTATTATTCCGCTTTATCACGCTTGGCGTAATTTTGCTGAGCATTGCTTTAATAACAGGCTTTATCTATTTAGATAATCTGTTTGGTCAACATATCGCCCACAAAACATTTTTATCGATCCTAGCATGGCTTATTTTTACCACTTTATTAGTCGGTCATATAAAATTTGGATGGCGTGGACGTACTGCAATACGCTGGACACTGGCGGGATTTATTATTCTCATGATTGCTTTTTTCGGCACCAAAATCATTCAACACTTTTTAGGAATTTAAACGAGTGGATCTCACTACCATCCCTTTGTGGATACTCTTTACGATATTAATTATCTTTTTTGCTCTATCCGCCTTTTTCTCAGGTTCAGAAACGGCCCTAATGGCGTTGAACAAATATCGACTTAAACATTTAGCTAAAAACAATATTGGCGCACGTAAAGCGTTAGAGTTACTGCAACAACCCGACCGTTTAATTGGCTTGATTTTACTGGGTAACAATCTTGTTAATATCGTTATTATTCAGCTAGCTACCTTGATTGGCTTACGTTTAGATGGCAACACAGGTATTGCCATTGCAACCGCTATTTTAACCCTTGCCTTACTTATTTTTGCTGAAGTGACCCCTAAAACGATAGCGGCTTTACGAGCGGAAAAAATTGCCTTTCCAGCGGCTATTTTATTTATTCCCTTACTAAAAATAGCCTTTCCCGTGGTTTGGTTAATCAATATTGTTTCTAATTTCTTTGTACGTTTATTTGGCGCAGACCCTAGTAAGGATAATCTGAAAACAGAGCTTAACCACGAAGAACTTAAAAGCATTGTTAAAGACTCTGATTCTACCTTTCATCACCACCATAAAAATATGCTGATTAGCGTATTAGATTTAGAATCAAGTACTGTGGAAGATATTATGATTCCACGCCCTGATATTGTTGGGATTGATTTAAACGATGACTGGAGTGAGATTGAACAGCAAATTTTATATAGCAACTTTACGCGTTTAGTGGTGTACAAAAACCGTCTAGATCAAATAGAAGGTATTATCCATTTGCGACGCTTGCTTCAGCATATCCATGAGGACAAACTCAATCGTGAAACACTTATAAAATCAATGGTTCCAGCCTATTTCACACCAGATGCTACACCACTTACGACACAGTTACTTAATTTTCAAAATGAAAAAAAACGTATTGCTCTTGTGGTAGATGAATACGGTGAAATTATGGGCATGGTCACTTTAGAAGATTTACTAGAAGAAATTGTCCGCGAGGTTTCAGGCAGTATCACTCCCTTTGAAATCAAAGAAATAGACAAAGATACCTACCTACTCAATGGTAGTATGCATATCCGTGATGTTAATCGTCAATTGAATATCGAGCTACCAACTAATGGCCCTAAAACATTGAATGGCTTAATACTAGAACAACTTGAAACACTCCCTACCATTGGTACAACCACATTAATTAATAACTATCCTTTGGAAATACGAAAAATTGAAAATAATACGGTAAAAAACCTGATTATCTATCCCCCCGTGAATCGTAATAGCTAAGGCAGTCCTATAGTTTTTCACATAAATAATTGCACCCTGAGCAGAATCAAAGGGTGCAAAAATTTAATAAATGAATATCTATCACTCGATGCTCCAGTTTTTAACTCTAGATTTCTATTGACATGTTAATTTGTTAAAATTCAATTATTTATGTTATTTTTTTAAAAAAAATCAGAGCGTACAATGCGTCTAACATCATATTTTCCTATAAAAGTATTAAAACGGAAAAATGATAAGATATTATTTTTAAAGAAAATTAAATTTTAAGTAACTTTAATTATATTTATGCGAATAAGTCAATAGCTAAAAACTGGAGCATGGAGTGATAAAAAAACACAAGGTGGAACGCGCTATTATGATGTTGCTAATTATCACTGTTTTCTCCGCAAGATTGCATGATAGCCGTAGTCATAAAAAGTAAATTTACCAACTCATTTAGTTATTTAGCGTCTTTTTCCTTTCTGATTCTTTTGCAGTATTAGGAAGAACGAATTTTAAATTAGATCTGTATCTCTCCACATACAAAGTTGACCGCTCTAAGATAAAGAAAAGTACAAAAATAACTGAAATCAGAATCTGATTCACTTAACCCAATAAATTTCATTCCACATCCCTAAATTTCTATTTACTTGCCTTGAATGGAATGATGCCTTTAATCTAATCGTTACCTTTACTCTGTATCACATCATTGCAAAGAGCTTGATTAGCGTAGCGAATCAACGACGAAGCAATTTCTTGAGTACATCATTTAAAGACATTGCTTCCTTATTTGTGAATAAATTCAGAAAGCTCCTTGCAATGACCCGATAGAAAAAGTATAAACTGATTTTTTAAGTATATGAAGGAACTTTCTACACGATAAGAATTTAAAATGATTCTCAGTTATTGATTATTCCTATCATTAGAAACCTTAATTAGTTGAAAATTAATAATTTAAATAGG
>WGBH01000466.1 GCA_015494435.1 Thiotrichaceae bacterium
CAATATGACTTCCTTATTACTTGGAAGTTCCTTACTGTGTATCGTTATACAACCTTTAAGTTTAAGACTGATAAATAATTATTAAGAGCCTCTTATGAAAAAATTCTTCCAAAGTTTTATTTTTCTACCGTTGATTATTGCTGCTGCGGTTGCTTTTGTGGTCATACAAGTGAAGTCCAAAGCGCCTGTTGAACATATTGAAAAGACTTATCCCGTGAAAGCGGTTGAGGTGATTACGCTAAAAAAGTTGCCTTTTCGTGCTAGAGCGATGGCATTTGGAAATATAGAGCCGAGGCGCATGTTAAAGGCAAAAGCGGAAGTGGCTGGTAAAATTAGTTATATCCATCCTGATCTTAAAAAAGGGGGCAGTATTAAAAAAGGAACGGTGGTATTACGCATTGAACCCACTACCTTTAAATTATCATTAAGGCAAAATAAAGCAGGATTAGCAGGAAGTCGCTCCTCTTTAGCACAGTTAGAAACCGAAGAGAAAAATACACAACGTGCATTGACGCTTGCTCAAAAGAATTTAAATGTGGGAATCAAAGAGTTTAATCGTATTAAAACGATCTGGGATAAACGCTTGATTGCCCGCTCAACCTTGGATAAAGAAGAGCAAAAAGTGTTGTCATTACGGCAACAGGTTCAAGATATTAAAGGTAAATTAGCCAGTTACAAAAGCCGTAAAGCCTCCACTCGGGCGCAGATTAATCAATCCAGATCACAGGTGAATCAAAGCAAGGATACACTGGGTAAAACAGCGGTGAAAATGCCGTTTGATGCGCGCATTGGTGTAGTTTCTATCGAAAAAGGAGAGTTTACCGCTGCTGGAGGCGTTTTATTTGAAGCATTAGGTTTGCAGGCTATTGAAATTACCGCACAGTTGCCGAGTCGCCAGTTTCGTCCTTTAATTATGGGATTAGGGGGTGCTAATAAGGCAGGTCTTAACTTAAGAAACCCTCAAGCTTTGCAAGCTGTACTATCAAAAATGCACCTTGAAGCACGGGTGCGTTTAGTCGGTGATTTAAGTGACTCAAGCCTTTGGAAAGGTCAACTAGTGCGTTTGAGTGAATCCATTGACCCTGTGCGCGATACCATTGGATTGATTATTGAAGTGGATCAACCCTATGAAGGTATTATTCCAGGGGAACGCCCGCCGTTATTAAAAGGGATGTACACCTCTGTGGAGCTATTTGCTCCTGCTCAAACACGTTTTATCTTGCCACGTAAAGCACTGCATCAAGGACGTGTTTATATTGCAACAAGCGAGAATAAATTGGCGATTCGAGCCGTTAAGCCTCTTTTTTTACAAGGCAATCTAGTGGTGCTTTCGAATAAGAATGCTGGCATTAAAGAGGGTGAAAAAATCATTATTAGTGATGTGATTCCTGTTATTGAAGGGATGCCATTAAAGCCTATTGCAAACAAAGAATACCAAAAAGCACTCGCACTTAAAGCCTTGGGAAAAAAAGCATTGGGTGAAAAAGAATGATTCACTCTTTTATTAAGCATCCAACCGCTGGCAATATTTTCATGATGGCAATTATTGCCATTGGTCTTGCCTCTTTAACGCATTTAAATAAAGAATCTTTCCCACTACTTAAACCCAGCAAAGTTCAATTGACAATGGCCTATCCAGGTGCAAGTCCAGCGGATGTTGAAGATGCTTTGTGTAATCGTCTTGAGGATGCCACCGATGGCATTAGTTTTTTAAAAGAACAGACTTGTGATGCGCGCGATAATATGGCGATTTTCACCTTGGAAATGCAGGAAGCAGGCGATATTGATGCGTTTTATAACGACATCAAAGCAGCGGCGGATGGTATTTCTGATTTTCCTGCTGAAACCGAAGACCCTATTATTAAACAACTAGGTCGTATCAGCCCCGTTGCGAATATTGCTGTGACTTCTCGTCATTTGACTTCAGCCGAATTAAAAGCACTCACTGAAAGCTACCGCGATAAATTATTAGCCACGCCCAATATACCCATTGTGACGGTGAGTGGTTTTTCGACCCATCAGTTGCAAGTATTGATTCATCCTGATGTACAACTTAAATACCAACTTAGCATACAAGATATTGCCAATTTGATTGCAACACAGGCGATTGAACTACCTGCGGGGATAGTAGAAGGCGATGAAACATCGCATCAAATTCGCTTTGATAATGTGCGTAAAACAGCCGAAGAATTAGCAGATTTAGTGATTCTAAATCCTCCTAATGGTGCTGAAATAAAACTCGGTGACATTGCCCGTATCGAAGATAAATTTGAAAAACGTGAGCAACGCATTGAAGTAGACGGGATTCCAGCAGGTCTATTAAAAGTCAGTAAAAACACCACTGACGATACCTTAGAAGTTTTTGATGCCATTTCACAATTTATAGAAACAGAAAACCATATTCTCCCCCAAGGTACAAAATTAACCATTACTCAAGACAATGCATCGTTGGTACGTGACCGTTTAAATCTGCTCTTAAAAAATGGCTGGCAAGGACTATTACTGGCAGCGTTTGCTTTATTTTTATTCTTTAATTGGCGCTATACCTTATGGGTTGCGCTTGGTTTACCCGTCTCCTTTTTAGGGGGCTTAGCGATGATGGTCTTGTTTGGTGTCACCATTAATATGATTTCTATGATCGCCTTGCTAATGGCGATTGGCATTTTAATGGATGATGCCATTGTGATCTCAGAAAGTATCGCGCACGAATATAATAAAGGAAAATCGCCACAACAAGCGGCTATTGATGGCACTCAACGGGTATTGGCGGGTGTATTTGCCTCCTTTTTAACCTCTGCTTTTCTATTTGGCAGTTTGTTAATGATGAAAGGGGATATGGGGCAAATTCTAGGTGTCTTACCCGTGGTTTTACTGTCAGTATTAACAATTAGCTTATTGGAAGCTTTTTTAGTGTTACCGCATCATCTGATGCACTCCTTGCAAAAAGTGCATCATAAAAAGCCCCCTTTCTTGCGCCAAAAGTTTGAAGTGGGGTTTGACTATTTACGGCAAGGCATGGGAAAACTTTCCGATATTGCAATCAATTTTCGCTATATCACGGTTGGTATTGCCATCGCTATGTTGGTTCTGTCGATTGGTTTGATTGCCACAGGTACGGTTAAATTCAAAGCGTTTCCTGATCTTGAAGGCAATACCGTCGATGCGCGTATTTTATTACCCCAAGGGACACCGTTAGCAGAAACAGAAAAGGTAATGCAGACGCTTATAACTGCTCTGAATAAAACCGTTGCCACACTGAATAAAAACGAATCCGAACCACTGCTAAAACATCTGCAACTGAGCTATGGCGTACATGCTGATGCACCTGAAAATGGCACACATTTAGCAACCCTGAGTCTGGATTTGCTCAGCACTGAAAAACGTCACACAAAAATAGCAGAATTTACCCATCTCTGGCGGGAAAATAGCGGTGATCTGCCCAGCGTGATTAGCGTCCAATTTCGTGAACCTAAAATGGGGCCTGCGGGTCGAGCGATTGAAATTCGTTTAAGCGGCAATGATCTTGATAAACTGTCTAAAGCCTCATGGGAGTTGCAAAACTGGCTACGCGGTTATGCAGGTGTCTCCAATTTACTCGATGATCTGCGCCCTGGAAAACCACAATACACGGTACAACTCAAACACGGCGCATTAGCATCAGGTGTGGATTCACGCAGCATTGCGGCACAACTTCGCGCAGCCTATCAAGGCTCTAAAATCGGTGATATTTACAAAGGACGTGAAGCCTATGAAATCATTGCTAAACTAGATAGCGATACCACTGAAGCTGTGAATGATTTTGATAATTTTAATGTCTTTTCTAAAACAGGAGAACCAATTCCATTAAGCAGTGTGGCAACTATCAGTGAAAAACGGGATGTTGCCCGTATTGGGCATATCAATCATCAACGCACCATTACTATTTTTGGTGATGTCGATGCCGATATAGCAAACACCTCAGAAATTATCGCCGCCACCCAGCGCGATTTTTTACAGACACTAAAACAACGCTACCCTGACATTACCTTTAGCCTCAAAGGTGAAGTAGAAAGCGGTACAAAAACAAAATTATCCATATTGACAGGCTTTGGACTCGGTGCATTAGGTGTTTTTCTATTACTCAGCTTAATCTTCCGCAACTACCGCGAACCCGCCATTGTCATGCTCAATATCCCACTGGCTTTAATCGGTGCTATTTGGGGACATTTTATAATGGGATTAGACTTCACCCTTCCTAGCATGATTGGTTTTGTCTCACTCGCAGGGATCGTCGTCAATGATTCCATCCTTCTAGTAGTCTTTATTAAACAGCATATAGAAGAAAAGGGCATGCACTTACACGAAGCATCCAAACAAGCCGTGCGCGACCGTTTTCGCGCCATTTTTCTAACCTCCGCCACCACCGTCGCAGGCATGACACCGCTTCTATTCGAAACCAGCACCCAAGCATTAATACTCGTCCCCCTAGTCACCAGCATCGTCTTTGGAATGCTCACCTCAACACTACTCGTTATGCTAGTCCTACCATCCGTTTATGGGATTATGGATGACTTGGGTTTTGTGAAACTATCCAATGTATCCACCACAGATAGAAAAAAGGGGGTCAGTGAATAACTTAAGTTTCCTAAAAATCTTAGCGCGGTAGGTCGGCTAAGATGCGCATTGCACAAAGCTAAAATTTAAGATTAATCTATCCGCGCATCGCCAGCCGACAGTATAAACGTTTTAATCTTTTTGATTTGAATTCAAAACAATATTTGCTGGACGGGTTTTGTAAACCCGTCCATACCGTTTTAATCATATTGGGGTCAGACCAAGTTAAGTCATTGAAATAATTTAACAATAACATCTGTTTTAATCTGTTTTTCTGCTTAAACAGGGGTTTTTTACAGTAAAAATCAGTCTTTAAGCATCCCATCGGTTTTTTAGTGTATATTTTTCTAGTCAGTGCCAAACTCTATTACCCGTAATAATAAATAGGTTGAAATCAATGGCTCGGGCAAATAGGCATTATATCGAAGGACAAGTATGGCACATTACACACCGATGCCATCAACAGGAATTTCTTCTCAAATTCAAACAGGACAGAGATTGCTGGCAACATTGGCTATTTGAAGCCAAAAAGCGTTATGGTCTGGTGGTGCTCAACTACATGATCACTTCCAACCACATCCATCTGCTTGTCTCCGATACAAAAAAAGGCGTTATTGCCAAAAGTCTCCAGCTTATTGCAGGGAGAACGGCGCAGGAGTACAACCTTCGCAAGCATCGCAAAGGGGCTTTTTGGGATGATCGGTATCATGCAACAGCGATTGAAACGGGAAAGCATATTCTCCGCTGTTTAGTCTACATTGACATGAATATGGTCAGAGCAGGCGTTATCAGGCATCCTTCAGAATGGCAACACTGTGGTTATGGTGAAATCCAGAACCCACCCGAGCGATATCGGATAATCGACCTAAAAAAGCTGATTGAGCTATGTGGTTTGAACAGGCATGCCCAGCTTGTAGCATTGCAAAACGAAGGAATAGTTGAAAGCCTGAAACGGGAAAGCCAGAAGCGTAACCCAATATGGACAAGCATCGCGACGGGTAGTGAAAAATATGTTGATGATATGACTGATCTACTGAGGGGTCGGGCAGTGGGGAAGAAGGTAATAAAGACGGGAAATGACTATTCCATCTGTGAACCACATGAAGCCTCTTATAATGCTTATTCTTACCC
>WGBH01000467.1 GCA_015494435.1 Thiotrichaceae bacterium
ATGATGTAAAAAGCTTTGTTAAAAATGTCCTTTCTGGAAGTATAGGCTCTACGATAGCAACTAATAATACACCGCTAGGCATTAAACCGATGCCTGTGATTGATTTTAGCCAATTTGGTGAAATAGAAACAAAACCCCTGAGTAAAATTAATAAATTAACAGGTGAGTTTTTGCACCGTAGCTGGGTCACTGTACCGCATGTGACTCAATTTGATGAGGCGGATATTACCGAAATGGAAGCCTTCCGCAAGCAAATGGGTAAGGAAATGGAGCGTGAGGGAATTAAAATCACCCCGCTTGCCTTTATTATCCAAGCTGTTGTTGCTTCATTAAAAGCTTTTCCTCGTTTTAATAGCTCATTGGATGCTGGTGGGGAAAATCTGATTTTGAAAAATTACTATCATATTGGTGTGGCAGTTGATACACCTGATGGTTTAGTCGTTCCTGTGATTCATGATGCGGATAAAAAATCATTAGTGCAGATATCACAAGAAATTCGTGAATTTGCAGGAAAAGCCCGTGACAAGAAATTAAAACCATCGGATATGCAAGGGGGTTGTTTTACTATCTCCAGTTTAGGGGGTATCGGTGGCACTAAATTTACCCCAATTGTCAATACGCCAGAAGTTGCGATACTGGGTGTTTCGCGTTCTAAAATGCAACCCGAATGGGATGGTTCAGAATTTAAGCCCCGTTTAATGCTACCGTTGTCGCTATCTTATGATCATCGTGTTATAGACGGAGCAGATGGTGCAAGATTCATTACCCATTTAGGAAAAATGTTGTCGGATATTCGACGCTTATTAGTGTAAGGAAATTCGAACGAATAAATTATTATATAGCTTGGGTTAGCTTATTGAGCAATAAGCTAATCCCAATATTAAGTTTATTAGCTTAGGATCTTTCAAATAATAAATCTATCTACGCTATTTAAATTTACATAACCACAGAGAATAAACGTGAGCAATATCATAGAAGTTAATGTCCCTGACATTGGTGATTTCGATCAAGTTGAAATAATTGAAGTACTGATTGCCGTCGGAGATACAATTGAAGTTGAAGATTCCCTTATTACAGTAGAATCTGATAAAGCCTCTATGGAAATTCCTAGTCCTATCAGCGGCACTGTAACCGATATTTTAATTAAAAATGGTGATCATGTTGCACAGGGCAGTCCTATTATTAAAGTGGAAGTCACTGAAGTAGCGGATAACGCTGGACTAACGACCCCGCAGGAGAATCTTCCAAATACAGAGCAGCTTAGTGAAAATAGTGAAATGCCAATTTCTGCTAATTTCTCAGGCAATACAGATATAAAAGCAACCGTTGTCGTCTTAGGCTCTGGGCCAGGAGGCTATACTGCTGCTTTTCGAGCCGCTGATTTAGGGCTTGACGTGATTATGATTGAACGCTACCCCAATATCGGGGGGGTTTGTCTTAATGTGGGTTGTATTCCGTCAAAAGCTTTACTGCACACGGCAAATATTATCAATGAAGCGGAAGAGGCGAGCAAGTTAGGCGTGAAGTTTGCTAAACCAGAAATTAATATTGATGCCATTCGTAACAATAAAGCAGGCATTGTTAAACGCCTCACGGGTGGATTAAAGCAACTGGCCAAACAGCGTAAAGTACAAATTGTACAAGGCTATGGAAAATTCCTCTCTGCCAACCATATTGAAGTGACTGCGGATGATGGCAGTACAACCACGATTGCTTTTGATAACTGTATTATTGCCGCAGGTTCGCGCGTTACTAAACTCCCTTTTATTCCATGGGATGATCCGCGTGTGATGGATTCAACCGATGCGTTGGAGTTAGCAGAAATCCCTAAACGTCTATTAGTGGTCGGTGGCGGTATTATTGGTCTAGAAATGGCAACGGTATACGATGCGCTTGGAGCTAATATTACGGTGGTTGAGTTATCTAAAGGTTTAATGCCTGGCGTTGATCGTGACATTGTACGACCATTAGAGCGTCGTATTAAAAGGCGTTATGAAAAAATCTATACTGATACCAAAGTCACTTCCATTACCCCGCTTGAAGAGGGATTAGTCTGTGCCTTTGAGGGCAAGAATGCACCAGAAAATGATATTTTTGACCGCGTCTTAGTTTCAATTGGTCGTACCCCGAATGGTTTATTAATTGATGCAGATAAAGCAGGGGTGCAAGTCAATGATAATGGTTTTATTGACGTTAATAAGCAAATGAAAACGAATATTGAGCATATTTACGCCATTGGTGATATTGTTGGTCAGCCGATGCTCGCCCATAAAGCCACTCACGAAGCTAAAGTTGCGGCTGAAGTGATTGCAGGCAAAAAATCCTATTTCGATGCGCGTGCTATTCCATCTGTTGCCTATACTGATCCAGAAATTGCTTGGATGGGAAAAACCGAAGAAGAATGTAAAGCCGAAGGTATTGCAGTAGAAAAAGGTGCCTTTCCATGGGCAGCTAGCGGGCGTTCTTTAAGCATTGGACGCAATGAAGGCTTAACTAAAGTCTTATTTGACCAGCAAACAGGTCAGCTAATTGGTGCAGGCATTGTGGGAACAAATGCAGGTGAACTTATCGCAGAGGCGGTACTCGCCTTAGAAATGGGAGCGGATGCAGAAGATATTGGACTCACTATTCATCCACATCCAACTCTTTCAGAAACGCTCAACTTTGCTGCCGAAGTTGCCGAGGGAACCTGTACTGATATCTATATGCCAAAGAAATAAGAGAGAGTGCTATAAATGTTTAGCTATTATATATATTCAGATATTAAATTTCCGATCTACTAACTTTTAACGACTTTGTAGCAAGCTTGGATAAACTCTTTATTGAAAATTATGGCATGGTTCAATAATACTGGATACAAGGTAACACTTTTATATTTTGATAGAGGACTAGAATAAGGAGTTAAATCCTTTAATATCAATCATTTGAATACAATAAAAACACCTTAATTAAATTT
Organism: Thiotrichaceae bacterium; assembly: GCA_015494435.1. Classification (GTDB taxonomy): domain Bacteria; phylum Pseudomonadota; class Gammaproteobacteria; order Thiotrichales; family Thiotrichaceae; genus JAGLBW01. The sequence continues at coordinate 2,957 of WGBH01000467.1, forward strand.
AAAAGTGTTACTTAGCCCGACGGGGTTTGTTACTAGGCTGTCGAACTGATTATTCTTTATGCATTTTTTAAAAAAATTA
>WGBH01000468.1 GCA_015494435.1 Thiotrichaceae bacterium
GTGTAATAATAGGTAATGATAAATGCCTTGATAATTATCAGGTGCAAAAATGAAAAACACTTTATATTCATATCAATAAGGCTGTCTCTAATTTATTGTCTAAGGTATTTATCACTCTCATTTATCGTTAAATAATTTATCACCTGACCAAGAACGCACTAAGACCCATAATGCAAGCATAATAAAAGTCGTATGTACGATCGTAAAATAAGAGATGACATATACCCATGTCCACGGAGAACCAAAGCCACCTAAAAAAATCATGAGTGCTGTGACAAGCAATAAGACGATTGCGGCAATAATATTAATTTTCATACCCAAAACAGCGTGATAATGATCAATATTATGAGGTTTTGTTTTTTTATAAATGACATACAGTGCAATAAAACCAATTACAGGTAATAACGTTAGGTTCAATATAGAAGCTAATGCAGCATTAGATGCATTTTTAAGTTGTTGTTGTTGAGATTTATTAGTCACGCTATATTCTCCATGTTCAGATAAAAATACCGCCAATATAGACGGTATTTTTTAAACTTTAACGATTAATTAACTCGCTACTGCTTCTATATTTCCAACTTCTTTTCCTTTTGCAAAGAAGCTATAGATATAAAGTAGTAGTCCTGCTAAGAATGCAAGACCTGCGATTTCACGAAGCCAATAGAATATTGCTAATTTATCTTGAACAACCAAAAATGATAATGGTGCCTCGGAATAACGCTGTAGGTAGACTTGTAAGATACCAGCACCTGTTAAAAATAATGTAATCAATACCATTGAAATCGTCATTAACCAGAAGGCCTTCATTTCCAAGGCTTGTGCAGATTCATTTGCTGCCTTTTGCCCACGCATAATAGGCATTGAGTAAGAGATCATCGTTAGTACTACCATCACATAAGCACCGTAAAATGCCATATGTCCGTGTGCTGCTGTAATCTGCGTCCCATGTGTGTAGTAATTGACAGGCGCTAGGGTGTGTAAGAAACCCCAAACACCCGCACCTAAGAATGCCATTACCGCTGTTCCTAATGCCCACAAAACGGCGGCTTTATTGGCATGATCACGTCGTCTTTTATTAACGACATTAAAGGCAAATAAGGTCATCATAAAGAAGGGTATTGGTTCTAATGCAGAGAATATTGAACCTAACCACTGCCAATAATCAGGTGTACCAATCCAGAAGAAGTGATGTCCTGTTCCTACAAGACCAGAGATTAATGCCATTGCAATAATGATGTATAACCATTTCTCGATAACTTCCCTGTCAACACCCGTGACTTTAATCAGTACATAGGCAAGAAAGGATGCCAAAATCAACTCCCATACCCCTTCTACCCAGAGATGAACCACAAACCACCAGAAGTATTTATCCAATACTAGATTATCAGGTACATAGAATGAGAATAAGAAGAATACGGCTAAACCTGTTAAGCCAGTCAGTAATACTAAGGTTATTACTGTTTTTTTGCCTGTTAGAATCGTCATGCCGATATTAAATAAGAAGGATAAAGCAACAATAACAATACCTATTTTGGTAATGGTGGGTTGCTCTAAAAACTCTCGTCCCATAGTGGGCAACAGATCATTCATCGTCATTTCAGCAAGTGTTGCATAAGGGACGAGTAAGTAACCCAATATTGTTAGCGCACCTGCCACTAAAAATATCCAGAACATGATTTTTGCAAGCCATGGGGCATATAATTCACGCTCTGATTCTTCAGGCACTAAGAAATAAGCCGAGCCCATAAAACCAAATAATAACCAAACAATAAGTAAGTTAGTATGTACCATCCGTGCGACATTAAAAGGAATTTCGGGGAATAAAAAATCACCCAAAACATATTGCAACCCCATCGTTACACCAAAAAGAATTTGTCCCACAAAGAGAGCAATGGCAGCAATAAAATACATCTTTGCAATGCCTTGTGATTCATATTTCATAATAAGATCTCCTTAACCTTGAACACTAGGTGGCCAGTCTCTGGCCGTTTTAATGCCATCTGTGTATTTTAAAAATTGTGCAATTTGCTCTAATTCTTCATCAGTAAAATTAAATTGTGGCATGCTTCTACGTCCTGGAATGCCATTTTTAGGACGGCTCTTAATAAAGCCTTTAATCGCTTCTGTATTCTTGCCAAAGCGCGTGTAAACATTGCCTAATTCAGGAGCAAAGTAAGCCCCTTCGCCAAGCAGTGTGTGACAGCCAATACAGTCATTGGTCTCCCACAAGTATTTTCCTGCAATGACTTGTTCGGTTAAGTTTTCTTGATTATCCGTTTGCGGTATGCTGCTAACAGTATCTACCGTTAGCCCAATAAGTACTAAGAAGAAAAAAACACCTCCTCCATAGTAAATATTACGCGCCATACCTTTGGTAAAGGTCTCTCTCATAGTAGTATCACTCCATTTCTTATCAGTCATTTTCTGGTTTCATACTTTAAATTTGAAACAAAGAGACCTCCTTGATATTGGTCAAAAGGTTTTTAGCGGCTGTTTAGTCTTTGCATTCTAAATCAATAAAATAATGAGGAAATAATGTGTTAACTGTTGAATACCAAAACCTTTTAAAAAAAGTGCCTTTGTTTATGGGCTTAGATGAAAAAAATTTTTGTCAAATAATCGAAGGAACGAGTGTATCTAACTTACGTAGTGGTGAAACTTTGTTTAGTCAGTTTCAGCCTGCTACAGATTTTTTCTTTGTAGTAAAAGGAAAAATAAAAATCAGTCTGCTTTCTATTGATGGAGCAGAAAAAGTGGTCGATATCATCCATGAGGGTAGCACTTTTGCAGAAGCTATTATTTTGCGTGGTATGGATGGCTACCCTGTGAATAGTGAAGCCATTGGTGACAGCATTGTGTTAAAAATTAACGCTAAAAAATATACGCAAGTATTAAGTCAATCAACCGATGCCTGCTTCAAGATTATTAGCAACCTAAGTACTCGTACCCATTGGTTAATGAATGAAATGGAAAGACTTAGTTTACATAATGCTAGCTATCGTTTGATTAGTTTTTTACTAGAAAATGTAGCCGATGATCATCAAGATAAAATTGAAATTACACTTTCTATTCCAAAGCATGTTATTGCTTCTCGTTTATCAATCACGCCTGAAACACTTTCTCGTATTCTGAAAAAGTTATCGAAAAAAGAGCTACTAACGGTACATGAAAAGCATATTATTCTAAATAATCCTGAGGAATTGAGAAGGTTAATTAACTGCTACAATATATCTACTATTTCCTATTGAATACATAATGATATAATATCATTATGTATTCAATAGGAAAATTTGCAAAACTAATCGGACGAAGTATACAAAC
>WGBH01000469.1 GCA_015494435.1 Thiotrichaceae bacterium
GTTGAAAACCCTTTCAAGCAGAGCTTATTCAAATGCAAAAGAATTTGGAGGAAACGCAAACCCGAATGATTATTTTATTTGAGGGAAGGGATGCATCAGGCAAAGGGGGGACGATTCGTCGTGTAACACGTTATATGAATGAAAAACATTACCGTATTGTTGCCTTAGGTAAACCCACGGATCATCAGCGTACACAATGGTTTTTTCAAAAATATATTGCAGAACTACCCCACGGTGGGGAGACTGTTCTCTTTGATCGTAGTTGGTATAATCGTGCAATGGTTGAACCTGTCTTTGGTTTTTGTAATGAAAAACAATATAGAGACTTTATGAAAGGTGTCACAGGTTTTGAAAAAGATCTGGTAAGACAAGGCACTATTTTAGTCAAACTTTATTTTAGTGTCAGTAAAAATGAGCAATCTAAACGCTTTGATCGACGTAAAGATGATCCTTTAAGACAATGGAAGCTAAGTGAAGTAGATTTACAAGCACAAGAGCGCTGGGATGATTTTACTGAACAAAAATACCAAATGCTTCGACATACCCACACTAATACTGCTCCTTGGACGGTTATTCGTTCTAATGACAAGTATTTGGCAAGATTAAATGCCATGAAAGCTATTTTAAATGCCGTGCCTTATCAGAGTCTAAATGCTGATATTGATTATGTACTTGACCCAGAAGTTGTTATCTCAGGAGCAAGAGAAGTTGAATTAATGGAGGCACAACAGGTTAAAAAAGGCAAAATGAAAGCTTAGGATGTTATTTAGGAAGTTCCTTAATACACGTTCTTTAGCATAAAAACTGCTTCCACTTATCGCTATTATCCGCTATCATCCGCGCTCGAATTTTAGTTCGAATTACAGTCTCTTCAAGAAAGGCACTCTTGAGAGGCAAACAGTCCACCATTTTTATGGAGATTTAAGATGCCTAAAATGAAAACTAATCGCGGCGCTGCTAAGCGTTTCCGCAAACGTGCTAATGGCACTTTCAAGTGTAAGCAGTCTCACCTGCGTCATATCCTTACTAAAAAAAGTAGCAAGCGTAAGCGTCATTTACGTGCTGGCGATGTTATTGAAAAGGTCGATGCGCCAATGGTTCGTCGTATGTTGCCCTATGTATAAAGCATCAGATAATAAATATTAAACACAAGGATATAGAGAATGGCTAGAGTAAAACGTGGTGTTACAGCACGCGCTAAGCATAAGAAGGTATTAAAAAAAGCAAAAGGTTATTACGGTGCGCGCAGTCGCGTTTATCGTGTTGCGAACCAAGCAGTCACAAAAGCAGGACAATATGCATATCGTGACCGTCGTCAGAAGAAGCGTCAATTCCGTCGTTTATGGATTGTGCGTATCAATGCTGCTGCAAGAATGTTTGAACTATCTTATAGCCGTTTTATGGATGGACTCAATAAAGCAGAGATTGAAGTAGATCGTAAAATGTTGGCTGATCTGGCAGTACATGATATTGATGCTTTTGGACAATTAGCTGAGAAGGCAAAAGCCGCCCTCGCCTAATTTGACCATTTAGATCAATTTAGCAAATATACATTTACAATAGGTATATTTTAGAAAAGGGAAGGGCGGATGCCTTTCCCTTTTTTTGTTTGGGAATGGAGGAAGAGCAGTGAAACAACTGTCAGAATTAATGGATCAAGCGCATAAAGAACTTATAGTCGCTTCTGATCTTAGTGCATTGGACGATATTCGTGTGCATTATTTGGGTAAAAAAGGTTTGGTAACGGCACAATTAAAGCAATTAGGAAAATTACCAGCTGGAGATCGCCGTGCCGCTGGGCAAGAGATCAATTTTGTTAAACAGGCTATACAAAAAAAAATTGAAGAGCGTAAAGCGGATTTGCAACAACAGGCATTAAATCTACAATTAGAGAAAGAAAAAATTGATGTTACTTTGCCTGGGCGAAAAATGGATACAGGTAGTTTGCATCCTGTCACTCGTACTACTAAACGCATTGAAGAAATTTTTAAGCAACTTGGCTTTAATGTTGAAGAAGGACCTGAAATTGAAGATGATTATCATAATTTCACTGCATTGAATATTCCCGAACATCACCCTTCTCGCGCTTCACATGACACTTTCTATTTTGGTGATGGGAAGTTACTACGCACTCATACTTCTCCTGTGCAAATTCGCACTATGGAACAAAAGCAACCCCCTTTGCGTATTATTGCTCCCGGGCGGGTTTATCGTTGTGATTCTGATGTAACGCATAGCCCCATGTTCCATCAAGTTGAAGGTTTAATGGTGGATACTGATGTCACTTTTGCTGACCTAAAAGGTATTTTAGATGCTTTCTTTAAAGCCTTTTTTGAAGATGATCATTTCAAAACCCGTTTCCGTCCGCATTATTTTCCGTTTACAGAGCCTTCTGCTGAAACGGATATTCAATGTGTACTTTGTGATGGTAAAGGCTGTAAGGTCTGCGGTCATACGGGTTGGATAGAGGTAATGGGATGTGGCATGGTGAATCCTGAAGTCTTTCGTCATGTGGGTATTGATCCTGATAAATACACGGGTTTTGCTTTTGGTTTTGGTATTGATCGTCTGGCTATGTTGCGTTATGGCATTGATGATCTGCGTAAATTATTTGATAACGATATTCGTTTTCTAAAACAGTTTGCATAGGAGTTAAGAGATGAAAATCAGTGAAAAATGGTTGCGCGAATGGGTCAAGCTGGATGCGACAACCGAAGAAATAGAACATCAATTAATTATGTCAGGTACAGAACTAGATGGCGTTGATCCTGTCGCCTCTGCTTTTAGCAATGTCGTTGTTGGACAAATCAAAAGTATTGAACAACATCCAGATGCAGATAGATTGCATGTCTGTCAAGTGGATGTAGCAGATGATAAGTTATTGCAAATAGTGACCAATGCTAGTGTTAAAGTGGATCAAAAAGTCCCAGTGGCAAAGATTGGTGCAAAATTACCTGAACCTGATGGCAAAATTTTTAAGATCAAAAAAAGTAAGCTTCGTGGTGTCTTATCAGAAGGTATGTTTTGTGGCGCTGAAACCCTCGGTATGGGCGAGGCGGGTGAAGGTTTATTGGCTCTTCCTAGCGATGCAGTATTAGGTGCTGATCTGCGCGAACTATTAGAGCTTGATGATGTTGTACTTGATCTTGATTCAACCCCAAATCGTGCTGATCTGCTTTCTGTTATAGGTGTTGCACGCGAGCTTGGTGTTATTATGCAAGCGCCTGTTAAGGAAATAGCATTTGAAACCGTGGATATTAGTATTGAGGATACCTTTCCCGTCAAAATATCAGCAGATGATCTTTGCCAACGTTATGCAGGACGTATTATCCGTGATGTCAATACTCAGGCAGAAACACCGCAATGGATGGTGGAAAAACTACGTCGCTCCGATATTCGTAGCCTAAGCCCTGTGGTTGATATTACTAATTATGTCATGTTGGAATTAGGTCAACCCATGCATGGCTTTGATTTTGATAAGCTAGAAGGTAGCATTGAAGTAAGAAAGGCAAAAGAAGGTGAAAAACTTACCTTATTAGACGGTAAAGAAGCCACTTTGCGTACTGATACACTCGTTATAGCGGATGAGAAAAAAGCACTGGCATTAGCGGGGATTATGGGTGGAGTTGACTCTGCGGTCAGTGAAACAACTCGCCATATTTATTTGGAAAGTGCTTATTTTGTACCAGAAAAAATAATGGGAAAGGCACGAAGCTATGGTTTACATACCGATTCATCACATCGCTTTGAGCGTGGTGTGTCTCCTGATTTGCAAATAAAGGCAATGCAACGTGCAACACAGTTAATTATTGAACTATGTGGAGGTAAAGCAGGTGAAATAATTGATATTAGCACTAATAGTAAATTGCAAACTCGTCATACGATTGCTTTTGAACGTCGTAGCATTCAACGTCATCTTGGTATTGAAGTAAGAGATTCCCGTGTTGAAGATATTATGACCCGCCTTGGCTGTACACTAGAAAGTACGCCAACAGGTTGGGATATTACACCACCTATTTTTCGTTTTGATCTTGCAACACAAGAAGATATTGTTGAAGAAATTGCGCGTATTTATGGCTATGATAAAATTCCATCGCGCTTGCGTCCTCTCGTACCTCTTATTGTTCCTAAACAAGAAACACAGGTTGAAGAAGATACTTTGCATCATTTATTGGTAAATCGTGGCTATCGTGAAGCCATTACCTACAGTTTTGTACCCCCTGAAATGGAAACAATGCTGAATCCTTCCGATCAAAAAATCAAACTAGCCAATCCAATTTCTGAAGAACTTTCTACTATGCGAAGCACGCTTTGGTCGGGATTGCTACCAGTTATCGAAAAAAACCTTAAACGTCAACAAAATCGTGTGCGTTTATTTGAAACTGGGCTAAGCTTCATTAACACTAATGACGGTATGTTGCAACGCAAAAAAATGGCAGGAGCAATAACAGGTTCGCTTTATCCTGAATCTTGGGATAAATCATCGAAGCTTGTCGATTTTTACGATATCAAAGGCGATGTTGAAGCCTTATTAGCAGAATCAAATGCAACTCACTATTATTTTACAACAGTAGAACATCCCGCTTTGCACCCCGGACAGTCAGCTGAAATAATTTCTTACGATGAAATGGGTAATAAAGTCGTCATTGGTTATTTAGGCGCACTGCATCCAAGTATTGAAAAGAAATTAGGCTTGAATCAAACGGTGTTTTTATTTGAACTTGATATTGATCGCGTTCGACAAAAAAAGCTTCCTAATTACTCGTCTTTATCACCTTATCCTTCTATTCGACGTGATATCGCACTTGTTATTGATGAAAAAATAAGCTTTAATGAAATAGCAATATTGCTTGAAAAAACGGGTATAGAGCAATTGATAGACTATACCTTATTTGATGTCTATATTGGTGCGGGTATAGCAAAAGGACAAAAAAGTCTAGCCTTGGGCTTGATTTTTCAAGACTTTTCACGCACCCTAGAGGAGCAAGACATTAGCTGTTACATCGAGACTATCATGAATGTCTTAAAAATGAAGATAGGAGCTAGCTTGCGACAATGATAATTTGATCGTTAGATTTGTTATTTAATCATGAAAGTAGTCAATAATGCTCTGATAAAATTACTTTATAATCAGCGTATTTATTAGCTACTTTATTGATATTAAAATAAATCTATATACCGCTATGAATGTAATAAACAATTAAAGGGTAGGAGTAAGCACAACATGAGTACATTAACCAAAGCTGATATGGTCGAAAATCTCTTTAATGAGCTGGGACTTAATAAACGTGAAGCAAAAGAACTGGTTGAAATGTTCTTTGAAGAAATTCGTATTTCCTTAGAAACAGGTGAGCATGTAAAACTTTCCGGTTTTGGTAATTTTATGTTACGTGATAAAAAACAACGCCCAGGTCGGAACCCAAAAACAGGAAAACCAATTCCTGTTAGTGCTAGACGTGTTGTTACCTTCCGTCCAGGGCAAAAACTTAAGCAGAGAGTAGAAAGCTATGTTGGAGCTGAGTAATAATAACGAACTTCCTATTATTCCTGGGAAACGCTATTTTACCATCGGTGAAGTGAGTGATTTATGCGCTGTTAAATCGCATGTATTACGCTATTGGGAACAAGAATTCCCTAATTTAAAACCTATGAAACGACGTGGAAATCGTCGTTATTACCAACGTCAAGATGTATTATTAATTCGTCAGATTCGGGATCTTCTTTATATGCAAGGCTATACCATTAGCGGTGCACGTCATAAATTAGATGGGGAAGTATCAGAAGAAGATAATAGTCAAGCAGGTCAGTTGACACGACAATTGATAAAAGAGCTTGAAGATATTCTTGAGGTTATCAATCACCCCTGAGCTGAAAAACTGCGCAAGTGTTTTCCCCATAATACTTGCACAGTCTTTGAGTGCCTATGCGAAATTAATCTAATAATTTCCTCTTTGTTTTTTACCTCATTGATCTTATTTCCTGCTAACATAATATTGTCAGCAAGGTGTAATTATAATCGCTTATTACACATAAAATAAGGTAGTTAAATAATGTCTAAAATACGTTGTGAATGGGCGCAGGGGGGCAGTGAACTAGAAAAAGCTTATCATGATCAAGAGTGGGGAGTGGCTGTGCATGATGATCGTTTGTGGTTTGAGTTTTTAACCCTTGAAGGCGCACAGGCTGGTTTAAGCTGGTCAACTATCTTAAATAAACGTGAAGCTTATAAAATTGCTTTTGATAATTTTGATGTGAATAAAGTAGCAAAATATGATGCCAGTAAAATAGCAATATTATTAGATAATCCTAAGATTGTTCGCAATAAACTCAAAGTCAATTCAACAGTAACTAATGCACAGCAATTCATTCAAATACAAAAAGAATTTGGATCATTTGATGCTTATATTTGGCAATTTGTTGATGGGAAAACTAAGTTTAACCATTGGAAACATAGCTCCGAGGTTCCTGTGAAGACAGTAGAATCTGATGCAATGTACAAGGATCTAAAAAAACGAGGCTTTAAGTTTATTGGAACGACTATTTGCTATGCACTAATGCAGGCAACAGGTATGGTTAATGATCATACTGTTGATTGCTTTTGTTATAAAAGGTAAGAGGACACAATAAATCTAATATTTTTCTTCCTTATTATGATTTTCCACTTAAAAATGGATAAATCCTCCTTCAATCGCCTATCTATACAATTTGGTCTCTCTTAAAGATTACACCTTATAACAATCTCTTTACAGTGCTATTTATATTTATCTTAGAGTGTATGCATTCCTTAAGAAGTTGAAACTAAGAAGCCCGCAGAGACTACCCCCCATGGCATGTTACAATCATTTACAATCAGAGCGCCATTTTAAATGGCGTTTTATTGATTTATTTAATTTGTTGATTTATTTTTCTTGTCTTTATCTGCTAATTCATTTTATGTCAGAGGAGTCTAATGATTTGTTTCAACATCGTCTGATTACGATTTTTGCAACAATTGGATTGTGGCGTTATAGCTGGTGGTTTTTAAATTTAATTCGTGCATTGATTTATGAGTTTGTCACTTTTCCTAAATTACGCAAACAAGCGAATGGATTGTATAAAAGTGGCTGGAAACCACCTCATGTCTATTTTGTTATTGCTAGTTACAAAGAACAAAAAGAAACCACAGAAGCCTTGCTAGAATGCATATTGCGAGAATGCCGTAGCTTAGATGTCGCTGCGACACTTTATCTGAGTGCTGATCCTCAAGACGAACGAATTGTACGAGATTATGTACAACAACACGTAGGCAATACCAAGTTTCAGGTGATCGCAATCCGTCAGACATTGCCCGATAAACGCATTGCATTAGGTCAATGTTTGCGCTCTTTATCTCGACATGGCGTGATTAAAGATGCCCCCGTTATTTTAATGGACGGTGATGCCTTAATGACGCAAGGAACTTTAAAAAAATGTGTTCCTTTCTTTCATTTGAATCCTAATCTTCATGCCTTGACAACGGATGAAAAAGCTATTTTTCATGGTCCAAAGTGGATGGCAGAAATGACCGAGCTACGCTTTGCACAACGTCATTTAATGATGCAGTCTCACGCCTTATCGAAACGTGTGCTCACCCTCACGGGGCGACTTTCCATGTTTCGCTCACAAATTATTACTACACCTGATTTTATTGCGAGACTTGAAAATGATTATATTGATCATTGGCTTTGGGGGCGTTTTCGTTTTCTTTCAGGTGATGATAAAAGCACATGGTATTTACTCTTAAAAAATAAAGCTGAAATGCTCTATATAAGGGATGCGATGGTATATACGGTTGAACATGTTTCAGGGAATGGTTTTGCGCGTACCTTGCAAAACCTATTACGTTGGAGTGGCAATATGCTGCGTAATA
>WGBH01000470.1 GCA_015494435.1 Thiotrichaceae bacterium
AACTAGCGCATCAACCTACCAGTGTTATGAATAAAGCAGCACATAATGGCGATATTGAATTATTGCAAGCTGCCAGTAAATTACTGGGCTTAAAACCACAAGAAAAAAAGGATTAATGTGAAACCTTCGATACAACAAAAACTTGAAACCTTTGGCGAGCGCCATGCTGAAATAGCAGCATTACTTTCTGAACCAGAGGTCATCAATGATCAAAACCAATTCCGAAAACTATCCGTAGAATATAGCCAACTTGAACCGATTGTACGCCAATATGAAAAATACCAGCAAACGCTAGAAGATAAAGAAACTGCTGAAGAAATGCTAGATGATCCTGAAATGAAAGAAATGGCGCAAGAAGAAATTCAAGATGCCAAAAAGAAGCTAGCAGACTATGAGTTAAGTTTACAAAAGTTACTTTTACCTAAAGACCCTAATGACAGTAGTAATACTTTTATTGAAGTACGCGCAGGTACAGGTGGCGATGAAGCGGCACTTTTTGCAGGCAATTTATTCCGCATGTACACGCGCTATGCGGAAGTAAAAGGCTGGAAAGTTGAAATTATCAGCCAAAATGAAGGCGAACACGGTGGCTTTAAAGAGATTATTGGACGGATAATTGGCAATAATGTTTATGCCAAATTAAAATTTGAATCAGGCGTACATCGTGTGCAACGTGTCCCTGAAACAGAATCACAAGGACGCGTGCATACCTCAGCGGCCACAGTCGCGATTATGCCTGAAATTGACCCTGTGACTGCTCCTGAAATTAAAGCATCCGATCTACGTGTGGATACTTTTAGAGCCTCAGGCGCAGGTGGACAGCATGTCAATAAAACCGATTCTGCAATACGTTTAACGCACATCCCAACAGGAACAGTGGTTGAATGTCAGGATCAACGCTCCCAACATAAAAATAAAGCACAAGCCATGTCCGTTTTACAAGCGCGTATTATGGATGCTGAACGCCAAAAACAAGATAGTGAACAAGCAGAAACACGTAAAAATTTGGTCGGAAGCGGTGACCGTTCTGAACGTATTCGCACCTATAATTTTCCACAAGGACGAGTCACTGATCATCGCATCAATTTAACATTGTATAAACTCGATGAGATCATCTCAGGCGCGTTAGAACAGATTATTGAGCCATTAACTAATGAATATCAGGCAGATCAATTAGCCGCTCTGAGTGAAAATTAGATTAAAACGCAATCAATGACCTCAATCCAATCACTGCTTAAAACAACTCGCCAACAACTTGCAACGGTATCTGATAGCCCGCAACTTGATGCAGAGTTGCTTTTAAGTCACTGCCTTCATAAAGAACGTAGCTATCTCTATGCATGGGGAGAGACAGAGGTTGAACAGGCTGTACAACAGCAGTTTAATCAATTAGTTGAAAAGCGCTTAAGTGATTATCCTATTGCTTATATACTCGGTCACAAGGCGTTTTGGTCGCTAGATTTAATCGTCACTGAAGCGGTATTAATTCCACGACCTGAAACTGAATTATTAGTTGAAACCGCTTTAGAAACAATCCAAACAAGCAAAGCCCCTAAAATATTGGATTTAGGCACAGGTTCAGGGGCTATCGCATTAGCTATTGCCTCTGAAAGACCCGATGCAATCATCACGGCTAGTGATTATTCCAATAAAGCCTTAGCGATTGCACAACAAAATGCAAAAAAAAATAATTTCCACAATATAAGTTTCATACAATCCGATTGGTTTGGTCAAATCCCCCCTCAAGAATTTGATCTTATTGTCTCCAACCCGCCCTATATTCCATCACAAGATCCGCATTTAAAGCAAGGTATACGCCATGAACCTTTACAAGCATTGGTATCAGGCGAAACAGGTTTAGAAGCTATCAATAATATTTTAAATTCTGCACTTCATTATATGCATCATCGGGCATGGATATTAATAGAACATGGTTATAATCAAGGTGATGCTGTGCCATTATTAATGACAGAGGCAGGATTACAACACAGCCATTGTATTAAAGACTATAATAAAAACAATCGACTTAGCATGGGAAGAAAAGGATAATAATATGATCATTATGTACGGTATTAAAAACTGCGATACCATAAAAAAAGCACGCAAATACTTAGAAGCAAAAGAGATAGCATATAGCTTTCATGATTTTCGTGTGGATGGAGTCAATGAAATCCAACTACGTGCATGGGTTTCTGAATTGGGCTGGCAAAAATTACTCAATAAACGCAGTACCACATGGCGTAATCTACCCGATGAAACCAAGCAAAATATGAATAAAGGACTCGCCCTCGTCGTTATGCAAGATCAACCTACTATTATTAAACGTCCCGTACTAGAAATGTCTGACCAAGTAATGGTCGGCTTTTCAGAAAAACAATACGATGCCGTTTTTACACCGAATTGAGCCTTTAAGTATGTCACAACAACTCTTCTCCATTATTGAATCACCAAGGCATCCTAACTTTATCCAACTCTATAAAAACCTTGGAATTGAAGAGCATTGCTTCAATTCTATGCGTAAAGTGATTAAACAACTCAAATCTTTACAACCTGATTATATTGTTGCTGAATTTTTTTACGGTTATGGCAACAATTATGCAGGCGTTAATATTAGCAATTTAGACGTGATGTTGTACTCATTGCAAAAATATTCTCCAAATAGCAAAGTTATTGTTTTAGTCGATAAAAAAGAACGCCAATATGTGGACAAATTAAATGACATTATTCCACTACATGCTGTGTTAGTACGCCCTTTTTCAGAGCAATTAATGCAGAATGCATTAAGTTAATTTATCACTAAATTCTCGCTAGTTGTTCTGTATCATTGCTATTAATTTGTTGGTAAATCTCCTGTGATAACGCCTCTAATTTATCGCGCTGAAGTTTACCACTAACAGAATAAGCAATATTTGTATCCATCCAATAAAAAGCATTAACCTTGTCTTCGTTTTTAAATAAAAAGGCATGATCATTATATAAGGGGTTTTTTGAGACTAATAACGTAATCCGTTGTCCCGTTTTATCTTCAAACATAAATTGAGCCGCAGGTCGCCCTTTTTTCATAGCGAGCAATCTTCCCCCTAATAAGTTATAGCCATATTGCTCTAGTTTAGGCACTTTTAGAGGATGTTTAACACGTTTAGATAACCATGCAACGAGATGCTCTTTTTTATCCACACTGACTTCAACAGGGTGTAAAACTTCAACAGAAAAGACCTCATAGGCAGAAATAGCCGAATTAACAAAACTAAGCTGAGGTTGTTGATTAGAATCTGAAAAACCATGTAAAGTCCAACCTACCATACTGCTTATTAGCATTAAAAAAAGTGAAGCTGCCATACTATAATACCAAGGCATAGCAAAGGATGTCTTAGGCTGATCTATCGCGTTTAAGCGATGAATATTTAGCCTTTTAGGCAGTTCATCGTATTGATTATGGCTAAAATGTTTTTTAATCAGATCATTTTGTTGTTGCCATTGATGAATTTTAGTCGCTATTTTTGGATCTTCTTGCATTAATGCCTCAACCGCTTTCACCTTCTCAGGAGAAAGTTGTTGATCAATATAAGCATGTAAATCCTGTTCCTGAATATCGATGTTTTGATGACTCATTTTACTTTTCTCAATATCGGCTGGGTAGTTCCATTCATCAAATCTTGTAGCGTACTACGAGCGCGGGACAAGCGTGACATCACCGTGCCCAGCGGGATATCCATAATCTTTCCAACTTCTTTATAACGAAATCCTTCAATGGTAACGAGTAGTAAGACTTGTCTTTGATCTTCTGGCAATTGTCGCAAACAAAAATCAATATCTTTCATTAACACATCCGTTTGGTGAGGCTCTAATTGATGCACTAAAGAGTCTGTATCATAAACCAACTCTGGTTTTCTGGCTTTACGTTTGAGTTGATTAACGGGCATCCTTCATATATTTAAAAAGTAGTTTACACTTTTTCCACCATGTTATTGCGAGGAGCTTTCTGAATTTATTTACAAACGACGAAGCAATCTCTTTAAGTTATAAGCTAAAAAATTGCTTCGTCGTTGATTCGCTACACTAATCAAGCTCCTCGCAATAACGTGATATTTTAGAGTAAAGGTAACGTAACGACTAAGGTGTTAACTGGGGAATGAAGGATGCCGATTAACGTATAAATTATGTTGCATTGTAAAGAGCCATGCGCGCAATGACGAATTAGGTTGCCATAAGGCTTGTTTTTTTAACGCCCGTTCCAAGCAATCCTGCACTAAATCATCCGCCTCTTCTTGTCGATAAAAAAGCGTAAAAGCATAACGTCTTAGCGCAGGAATGCACTGCTCTAACTGAGTTAAAAATACTGACATATTTGTTAAATGTTAACTATTTATGGCAAGACAACAGGCGTTGAGAAAACCCAATCTCTGCCTTTAACTGGCGTATGGCAGGCAATACAGGATTGATTCAAATCTTTGTCGTCCCCATAAGGTTTTTGATCTTTACCTAACCATCTTGCCCAACTCCAGCCTGTCCCATTCTCTTTATATTTTTTACTGCCTTTTATCATAAATTCTGCATGAATAAATTTATCAGGAGCAATCGCCGTCGGCCAGTTGTCTTCCACTTTCTGCTTCCAAACTAATTTAGCCAAAATCGTACCCTCAGGCCAAGGATTTGTCTGTCCAGCGCGTGCTGCTTTTATCGCAATATCATTGCCTAAAATAATCCGCATAGATTTATTGTCTAAGCGATGCGATGCGGATATAACGCGCCAGTCTTTATAATTTTCAGGTAATGTAATCCCCTCTAAATTAGGCTTAGGCTTTATGGTATCAGCACTAACAAAGGATAAACTGCTTGCTAAGGTCAATATT
>WGBH01000471.1 GCA_015494435.1 Thiotrichaceae bacterium
GCTTCCCATTTGGATAAACCATACGGGTCTTGTGTTGTGATATTATCCTCAGCTGTAAATGGTTTACCGAGTTCCGTACTTTCACCATTCACCTTAATAGAACTGATAAAGACAAACCTTTGAACACCAGCCTCAGCAGCCTGCCTTGCCAGGTTCAATGTCCCTTCTACATTCACTTTACGGAATTCACTTAAAGGGTCTGCCACTTGATCATGCATCACATGCACCCGCGCTGCGGCATGAATCACAACATCCACACTCTTAAGCGCGACTGAATAATCCGTACCTGCTGACAAACCTCCAACCTGCACTTGTTTCACCGCTGTAGGCAAAGTATCCGAATGTGAACGTACCGCAGCAACTACTTTTTCACCGCGATGGCAAAGCTCTCGCACAACAGCACCACCCACAAAACCTGTTGCCCCAGTAAGCAAAGCTTTACTCATTATAAACAGCTTTGATTTCATTATGGTAAAATTTCTTTTGTTCAGCATAAATAATATTTGCATCAAAGTACTTATATACTCTTTCTTTAGCTGCCTCCCCCAATTTCCTCACATATTCAGGGTCTTCAACAAAATTAATCATAGCACCTGTAAAGGAAGCTTTATTACCCACAGGGACAAGCACCCCTGTTTCATTTTTCACTACCGCATCAATCAAACCCATAATCTCATAACCGATTGTAGGAACCCCTAAAGATGCTGCATCAATCACAATCGAACCAAAACCTTCCCTATAGCTTGGAAGACATAAAACATTCGATAACATTAAATACACTTCATGATTAGTTACGGCTTCATCCACTCTTATAACACTACTCTCAAGTACGGGGTTACAAGAAAACAATTTATCAACTTCTCCAAGAGAGTCATCTGGGCCAACAAACAGTAATTTAGCATCAGGATATTTTTCAACTACTTGAAGGAAGGAAAGCAACATATCAATTGCGCCCTTATCTCGTGTTTTCCTAGCAATGTACGAAAAAATAAAGGTACCCTCTTCTATGCCAAGTTTACCTCGAAGATTATCTGCTTTACTACGAAGAGTAACACGATTGAACCGCGACAGATCAACGCCAGATAAAGAACCTTGAGAAATAATGGGTAACGGCTTACCTCTATGACAAATATAATGATTTGCGAGCAATAATGATTGAGATTTGCTATCAGTTAAGCAAACTGTATTCAATGCATTAACCACCCAATCAAAGAACCACAACACATACTTAGAAGCACCAGATTTCGTCGCCCAGACTTGACCTGTATAAGTATGCATGCGAACGGGAACCCTTGCCAAAAAAGCTGCTATTGCAGCAATTAAACCTGCTTTTGGCATTAATGAATGAGTCACATCAGGCTTCCACTTTCGAATCAAACGATATAACCGAACCGTTGCAGTTATATCCTTTAGTAAGGAGGGCTTCCGCTCTAAAGGCAAATCAACCCATGCAATGTTTGGATAACCGTCTCGAAACTTACTAACACCATTTCCAACCACACATACTTCAAAATCATTTTGCATATTTTTTAAAGTATAAGCTAAATGAAAGTCTATACAATATGGTGCAGTTACTACACGCATAACCTTTATTCTGTCACCCAATTCATTCACCTCTTTCACCTAAAGTTCACCACAATAATTCGACGTATATATTTTATAAATGAATAAATAGTGAGGCATGATGCAGCTATCAAACCAATAAGTGACTGCCTCCAAAGAATCCAATAGTTCAGAATATCAGCCTTCTCCATAGCCCACATGTGGCTACTCAGCCCATCATCCCCATAAAGTCCTTTATGAACATAAGCAAGTTCTAATTCAATTCTTACCACCTTATTCCCCGAGTATAAAATCTGCTGCCACAATAAGTAGTCCTCAGCATACAAGGACTCCACCCTAAATCGAAAAGGAATATTACTTTTCAACATAACTGTAGGTGTTGAAAAAGGATTCTTTAACATCATGGAAAACTTGCCAATTCGAGTTACATCTTTAGATAAAGCCTCAATACTCTCCTTACTGTTTGCCCATATCCCACAACGATGACCAGATAATACGCAACCTTTATGCTTCATCATCCATTGGTACTGCAACTCAATTTTTTTGGGATGCCATGAATCATCTGCATCCAAAAAAGCTACATATGGCTCTGTCGCCATGTCCCAGCCTGTATTTCTAGCCACACTCACACCTTGGTTCTCATCTAAAGAAATAACATCTATTTGAAAATATTTAGAATATTTATCCTTTAAATAATTCAACATTTGAAATGTATTGTCCTCATCAGGGCTACCATCATCAACTAAAATCAATTGTTTAGGTAATTGAGTTTGGTTCGCCACAGAGTCAACCGCTCGTCCAATTGTTTCTCTGCAGCAGTAACAAGGAATCACCACACTCACTTCTGCATTCATCTCAACGAACTCTCTTGGATATTACAATAAAGCTTGCCAATATCCACATCATCCAAAAACTTGCATCAGGCTGCTCTCTCTGAAATCCGAAAAAAGCACCTGTTAACAATGAAAAACCAATTGCATACATAGCCATACATAATAACCCATCTCCTTTTCGGTAATACCAAAGCCTACTGATAACTCCAATAACCAAGATAAAGTACGCAATTAAATACGCTAAACCGCCAAAAACTCCAGCATCTACAAATACATTCCCATAGCCAATCGACAAAGATGATTGCGCTGACCTTCTTCCTTCTCCTGCTCCTGCTCCTTCTGGGCTTTGATTTAAAAAGTTTCTTATAGTCATCAGTTCTTCAACTCTATGGGTCAAAGAAATACTACGATCTCCAACGGTGGACTCTACAACGGTGGACTCTACAACGGTGGGCTCTACAACGGTGGGCTCTACAACGGTGGGCTCTACAACCTGCGTTAACAACCAATGTCCAGCAAGAAATAGAAAAACTCCAAAACAAAGGGTTAAAATATTCTCCTTATAAAAAGAAGGTCTAATAAGCACAAGTAATAAAATAACCATAACTAATGCCAGTAAAGCCCCTAAAGACCAAGTAGCACATAAACCTGACATTAATATAAACTGTATAAATTTATTCTTTTCTACAAAAACCGCCCAATAAATAGCAGGCAATAAAGCTAATGCAAAACTTCCCGGCTCAATACTATAAGACTGAACACGAAAAAAATTAGGGACATCACTAAAGACTCGAGCCATCCCATCATAACCACTCCATGAAAACCACACCACTCTGGGAAACTCAACACCCTGAAGTATTTCAAGCTCTTCCAAACCCCACCACTGATTATAAAGCCCCACAATGTTAATCATAGAAAAACAAACCAAGACACTACATAAATACATATATAATCTAAATGACCATACGATATGTTTCTTTGTTAAGACTAAAAGAAGAAAAATCAAAAATACATATTTCATGATATAACTCATAAAATAATACAATTGACCATCATTAAAAACAAATGTAGCTAGAAACAGGAATGCAAAATAAATACCGATACCAATAAAAAAATAACGTTCATACTTATTCAACGCACTAGGTCGAAATTTAATTTTCACTGTACTAAAAGAAACCCAAAAGAAAATAGTACTCCACAACAGAATAAAACCCAGCCTTATTGAATTAGGGAATACCCATGATACAGCAAAGGGATAAAGTAACCATGACATAATGATTACACTTAGTATGGCAATCGAAAAGTTTACTCCATATAACTTCCTAACTTTAAACTTTACCATATGCATCTACAGGCTA
The DNA here is from genome assembly GCA_015494435.1 of Thiotrichaceae bacterium. Classification (GTDB taxonomy): domain Bacteria; phylum Pseudomonadota; class Gammaproteobacteria; order Thiotrichales; family Thiotrichaceae; genus JAGLBW01. Next base: position 3,755 of record WGBH01000471.1, read on the forward strand.
ACCCCCAAATAACTATCACCTTCTAAACCTTCCACAATAAGTAGTGAAACTTGCTATGGGTATCAATAGATTTAACAATATAGCTACCATTAATGTAGCGAATCCTCGCTTAGTACGGACTGCTGCTCGCAAAGCATCCCAACAAACCACACCCTTCAACAGCGCTCTAGCCTCACCTTTCCTACCTTGCTTCAACAAATTAATAGCGCAAGCCACCGACTCGTGTCGCTCCAGCCAACCATAGTGGAGAAAATCTTTTTCACTTAAAAAGTCGCGCACTTCATCCTTTCCCAAATAATAATCCATCACTAAAAAAAAGTCTGTCTTCTCCGTTCTATTTCTTATTTTTTCAGAAAACTGTGCTGTGCTTATTCGATAATCCATCAAAGGTTCATTCAGAACCGCAATAGGTTTTATCCTGCTAAGCCGTAGCCATGTGTCAATATCCGAGGCGGATTGAAACAAGCTACTTCCCCATTCCTTAATATGCTGTTTATAAATATCGGTTCGAACCAATACACTTGGACATACCAAGAAGTTATGATGTAGCAACATCATCTTAAGTAAATCCTCAAAACCAATCGGCTTGCCTTCTTTACCCTTTTCAGGAACGCGACCAATCAGCCCTGTACGCTTCCCATGTTCATCAATCGTAAATGCCTGCGTAAACACGGAACCAACCTCAGAGTTAGCTTCTAAAAAATGCACCTGTTTCTCAACCATCTCTGGTTGATACACATCGTCTGCATGAAATATTGCAGTGTATTTACCTTCGGCTAGTTGAATGCAGCGTGTAAAATTACCTTCCCCCCCAATATTTTCTTGCTGTGGGTGGATATGAATACGAGGGTCACTGATGGATGCAACAACCTTCAATGTATCATCAGTCGAAGCATTATCAGAAACATGGATAACCAGATTTGAATATGTTTGCGCACAAATCGACTCAAGTGTTTCTCGCACTGTATGCTCAGCATTATAAGTCGGAATACAAATACATACCAAAGGATTGGATGCATGAGGGTTCAAGGTATTCATGAAGCTAACATCTGTTCCGTAATTGTCTTAGCAAAATATTCTGTCGAAAACTGATAGCTTTTATCGGATAAAATAAACCTTTCGATAGCATTTAAGTAATCTAAATATTCCTCATCACTCATATTTTTCATATATTGATACATATCTTTATAACCCGAAAACTTTCGCATATCAATAAAACAATCCTTAGGAATATGTTTCGATACATTATTTGCACCCCAATATACAGGCACACAGCCCGCAAAGAAACAATCAAATATCTTTTCTGTAATATAACCAGGAATATCTTTTGCATTTTCAAAACATATGGAAAACTTGTATTGCTCTAGCGTATCTTTTTTACTTTCAACGCGACCTTTATATGAAGGATAGCTTGCCGCCAACATCTGACTCAACGGTTTTATTCTCTTTAGCATCCCCTTTACTTTCCCACCGAAATACTGACATTCATCCCAACCCATGCCATACAAATCAAAATCCTCAAAATGACATTTCTCAAACCAACGGATAACTTCGGTTCTTTTTGAATAAAGCTCTAAAGGATGCTGAACTTTTTTATTTCCTCCAATGATACAACAAAGCTTTTCTTTCTGAACACGCTTACTAATAAACTTTGGCAGTTCATGTGAAAAATTTATTTTAAAGTATGTGTCA
>WGBH01000472.1 GCA_015494435.1 Thiotrichaceae bacterium
ATTATTTATCAATTAGTCTCATTTGTTGGATAATCTCTAGGCAAATAGCCAATATACAGTTGACGTGGACGACCAATCCGTGACTCTGGATCTTTCATCATTTCATTCCAATGCGATATCCAGCCAACAGTACGTGCTACTGCAAAAATCACTGTAAACATGTTCAGTGGAATTCCCATTGCTAATAGGATGATACCTGAATAAAAATCAACATTAGGATACAGATTGCGCGAAACAAAATAGTCATCCTTTAAAGCAATCCGTTCTAATTCCATTGCAGTATCAAATAACTCTTGATACTCATTGTCCGCACCCAAATTAGATAAAACCTCATAACACGTCTTACGAATAATTCTTGCGCGTGGATCATAATTTTTATAAATACGATGACCAAATCCCATTAAGCGAAAACGATCATTTTTATCCTTAGCACGCTCAAAATAATGTTGAATATCATGATCCGATTCCACAATATCAACCAACATACGAATAACGGCCTCATTAGCCCCTCCATGTGCAGGTCCCCAAAGTGAGGCTATCCCTGCTGAGACGGCAACAAACGGGTTAGCTTCAGAACTACCCGTAAGACGTACTGTTGATGTGGATGCATTTTGTTCATGATCTGCATGCAGAATAAAGATTAAATCCAATGCTTTTACTAAAAAGGGATCAGGCGTGTATTTTTCCATTGGAATACTGAACATCATATGCAAAAAATTAGCCGCATAGCTAAGATCATTGCGAGGATATTCAAACGGTAGACCATGTGCATAGCGATAGCTCCAAGCGGCAATGGTTGGCATTTTAGCAATTAGCTGATGCGCAGCTACCATGCGATCCTTAGGATTATGAATATCCATATCATCATGATAAAACGAAGAAAGCGCCCCAACAACTCCTACCATAATCGCCATTGGATGTGAATCACGGCGAAAACCGCTATAAAAACGTTTTAGCGCCTCATGTAGCATCGTATGATGGGTAATAACAGATTCAAATTCTGCTAATTCTTTTTTACTAGGAAGTTCACCATTAAGAAGCAAGCAACATACTTCTAAAAAAGTACTGTTATCAGCTAACTGCTCAATCGGATAGCCACCGTATTGTAATTCACCTTTTAGACCATCGAGATAAGTAATGGCACTGCTACAACTGGCAGTTGAAAGAAAACCAGGGTCATAAGTAAAATAACCAAAATTCTGATAAAGACGACGCACATCAATAGTGGGAATGCCATTAGTAGGACGCAAAATAGGCAGCTCAATTTCCTTGCCCGTTGAATTATCTATCAATGTAATCGTATCCTTTTTTCTCATAAGAAATACCTAGTCTGTTCATTTTAGAAACTTATAAAAAATCCCTAAAAAATAAAAGCGGAATCATAACAGATAACTTAGTAATACTAACTAGTATTCAAGTCTATAAGGAAGAGTTGATCGCTACGTTCCCTCTAAATTTTGGGAGTTTAATTTTTTTTAGTAGCAAGATGCTTGATAAAACCCATTCTACTGCCATTTTGCTAAATATATAATTTTTATTTTAAAGTAATGGAATATGAGTTGACATAGATTAAGTTAGTTCATTACCTCTATCAAGTATACTTGATTCAAAATGAGCACTAAATCATTCAATCTAGGAGACCGTTATGGTAAAACTTATTAAACTCAGTACCGCCTTTGCAACCTCTATTATTATTTCACTCAGTAGCACAGCAATAGCTGCCGATGGTGCTGCAACTTATACCGCTAAAGGTTGCCCTGCCTGTCATGGTGCTGATGCGAAGAGTCCTATTTTGCCTGCTTACCCTAAGATTGCAGGACAGGCAAAAGAGTACCTCTCACAACAACTTAAAGATATTAAAAGTGGTGCAAGAAACAACGGACAAACGGTGATAATGAAAGCTATTATGGCTTCTGTCTCCGAAGATGAGATCAAAACTCTGTCAAAATATCTTGAGGGATTAAAATAAGCTCTGATTAAGAAAGTTTCAAGTCAGAAACTTCTAGGTAATAAGCTAATCTTACGCATCCCTACGAAAGAATACGGGTTATAGCGATTACAAAAAATCGTAACTTATTGATTTTCTGTATAGGGTGCGTAACATCAGTTATTAAATTTCATTTTGATAACGAAAAAGCTGAAGCTTTCACTCCTTTTGTTAGGAGATTATTTATCTGAAAAACTATAGATCACTCAGGATTTTTCTTTTTTTGACTATCAGCACTATAATTAAAAGCATCCGAAAACATCTGTTCATTTGGTAGCCCTTGCTGGTTAAATTGCTTTTTAGCAGCATCAATCATTGCGGGCGGTCCTGCCATATATACCTCATAAGCTGATAAGTCACTAAAATCATCAGCAACACTTTGATGCACAAAACCTTCGCGTCCTTGCCATTGATCCGTTGTCTTAGCAGCAGAAAGTACAGGAACGTAATGAATGTGAGCATATTGTTGCTCCCATTTTTCAACTAATTCATTGCTGTATAAATCTTCTTTAGCCCTGGCTCCCCAATAAATATGTATTTCCCGTTGGTTATTTTCGGCTATTAGTTGCTCCACCATCGCTTTAATTGGTGCAAACCCTGTTCCACCTGCAATAAAAATAAGAGGGCGTTCTGACCCTTCACGTACAAAGAAAGACCCTAAAGGACCACTAATACGCATTAATGCCTTCTCCTTCATACCATTGAAAACATAGGTGGTGAAGTAACCACCCTCAATTAAGCGCAGATGCAACTCTAAATTTTCATCATTAATAGGTGCATTAGCCAAAGAAAATGCACGCTTTTTATTATCTTTTAGTAGAAATTCTATATATTGTCCTGCATAAAATTGCAGTCGTTTTCCCTTCGGCAAGGTCAATTGCATTTCCATCACATCATGCGATAGTTTCTCCAATGAAGTAATACGTGCTGGCAATGTTTGCACCTTAATATCATCTTTTGCAACCTCAACTACTTCAATTTCAAGTGACGTGTTAGCAATGGCCGAACAAAATAAGGTATCACCTTTGGCTTGGTCTTCTTCTGATAAACTAACAGGCAATCCTTCAGGATAACTAACCTCTCCTGATATTAACTTTCCCAAACAATTTCCACAAACCCCACTACGACAACCATAAGGAAAGGAAATACCCTGACGTAACGCCGCATCGAGAATAAGTTCATCTTTTTTTACTGTGAATTGATGCCCACTGGGGCGAATTGTAACGTCAAACGACATAATCTATATTTACCTAGTAATATTTAAAGGGGGAAAGAAAAGTAATTTCTTTCTTTAAAGAGATTGCAGGACTTCCACAAACAAAAGAAGGATTCTATCCTAATAGCAACGCATTGATACAACAAAAACTCATATAATCTGTATTGCTTCTTTCTTCAATTAACATTTTATTTGAATTTTCACACCACAAGGTATAAGCGACATGAATTTGTCATAAATAAAGAGTAGACTACCCCGCTATTAAAAATAACGATAGGAAAATAGTTGTGCCCGATATACAGGTTCCCCGACGTAAAACAATATTGCTCATTCTTGATGGATTTGGGGTCAATCCAAGTAAAAAAAACAATGCCGTTCATGAAGCTAATACGCCTAATTTGGATGAGTATTTTAGTAAATATCCTCATACGACCTTGCAAGCCTCTGGTACTGCGGTTGGTTTGCCTGAAGGACAAATGGGTAATTCTGAGGTAGGGCATTTAACCATTGGTTGTGGCACCATTCTACGCCAAGACTTAGTCCGTATTGATGATGCGATTGCAGATGGTTCATTTGAACAAAATGCTGTTTTACGCAACGCAATGCTACAAGCAAAAGCAAATAATCGTCCCATTCATTTATTGGGGTTAGTATCTAATGGTGGCGTTCACAGTCATGTACGGCATCTTTGTGCCTTAATTCGTATGTGTAAAACGGAAGGCGTTATTCCTGCAATGCATATTATTACTGATGGTCGTGATACATCACCTAAATCAGCAATCCGTTTTGTACGACAGTTAAGAGAAACACTCAAAGCATCCAATGGCAGTATTTCCACCATGATTGGTCGCTTCTATGCAATGGATCGTGATTCACGCTGGGATCGTACTAAACTGGCTTGGGATTTAATGGTACATGGCGAAGGTAAACCAATGACTAGTGCCATTGATGCCATTGAAGCTTGCTATGCTGATGGAAAAACAGATGAGTTTATCCCCCCTTATATCATGCAAGACGGCGCAACTATTGAACCGCATGACGCTTTAATCTTCTTTAATTTCCGTAATGACCGTCCACGCCAATTGGCAGAAGCATTGGGTATGGATGATTTCAAAGGCTTTGAACGTAAAAATTACGAACCAATTACTGTCACTTGTATTACTGAGTATGATAAAAAATTACTCGCTCCTGTTGCCTTTACCCCTGAACGTCCAGCTACTAATTTATCACACACCATCTGTTTATCAGGTTTTAAGCAACTACACTGTGCTGAAACAGAAAAATATGCTCATGTCACTTTCTTCTTTAATGGCGGTCGTGAAACACCTTATGCTGGTGAAGATCGTATTATGATTGATTCGCCCAAAGTTAAAACCTATGATGAAGCACCTGAAATGAATGCAAAAAAGGTAGCAGATACCATTATCGAAGCAGTCAATCAGCAAAAGCATTCCTTTATCGTAGTGAACTTTGCCAATGGCGATATGGTCGGTCACAGCGCCATTCCTGAAGCCATTATCAAAGCGGTTGAAACCCTTGATAAAGAGGTCGGGCGCGTTCTCGATGAAGCAGTTAAAAATGATTACTCGGTTATTCTCACCGCAGATCATGGAAACTGCGATGAATATATTGATCCTTTCACGGGTGAGCCAAGTACACAACACACTGTTTATCCTGTGCCTTGTTTAATTATAGATGAAGAATTTTGGCGATTACGCACGAATGCTGGCTTGAGTCATTTAGCCCCTACTATTCTTGAATTAATGGGTCTACCAAAACCTGATGCAATGGAAGGTAACTCAATTTTACTGGATGCAATGGGACCTGTTAATCGAGGCTAAAGTAGGAATATCAAAATGCCCTCAACAGCGTAATAACTCCCATCGCTATCACCAATAAGCCTGCTATTAATTGTATGGTTGGATTGCGAGTCCATTTCACTAATTTATTAGCAATCACACCCATTGCTAATAAATTAGGCAATGTACCAAGACCAAAAGCGAGCATCAGCAAAGCACCTTTTAAGGCATTTCCTGTAGATAACGACATAATCAAAATAGTGTAAACCAATCCACAGGGAAGCCAACCCCATAAAAACCCCAAGGGAATAGCGCGCCCAATGCTATTCACAGGAATAAAGCGACGACTTAATGGTTCAATAAATTTCCAGAGCTTAGCCCCTATTGCTTCAACCTTAGTCAATGCATTCCAAAAACCTGCAAGATATAGTCCCAGTAAAAACATAAAAATAGCAGCAAGGATGGATAATGTCTGTTTACTTTGATTGAGTTCAGAAAGACTAAGGATACTTGCGCCTAATGCACCGATAATGATACCTGCACTAATATAACCAGCAATACGGCCAATATTATAAGCAAAAAGGAGAGAAATATAATGAAGGGTAGGCTGTTTTTGGCTATTAGGTTGCTGTCCTAAAGACAGCATAGCAACAATGCCCCCACACATGCCGACACAGTGGACACCGCCAACAAGCCCTGTAATAAAAGCGACTAAATAAGGGGAATGATCAAGCCATGCAAGATCCATTTAATTTAGATCCATTTAATTTAATTTAGTTGAAAGATTGACGTGACATATATTTGCCTGTGGATGTGCGTCTAAAAACATCATTGATCATCGGATGTATCACTTCATCTGTCGAATAATCAAAGCGAATACTTTGTTCTGCTACGTATGCCATTGTTGTTTCTTCATCCACTAACACATGATACCAAGGCGAATCTTTAGGCGCTTTAAGCTCTGCACCTTCATTATACCACTCATCATCACCTTCAAAATTTGCATCAACATCAACAATGACACCACGAAAATCATATTGATTATGATAGACTACATCACCAATATTATATTCTGCTTTTTTTATATATTCCTGTTTTGTATCCATATTTCACCCAATAATTTCTCTTAATAGAGTATGTAAATCTATTCTATGCACCTTCTTGTAATAAATTACACAAACAATTAATCATTATAACTCTAAAGTAGATGGGACTATTCTGATCTATTTCAAGAGTTCATTTGACAAGAGGTTATTTGATAGTACGGGTGTAATTGTTCCAATATAATCACTTCTTCTTAGCTAGATTATTACAATTACTCTTTTATATTAACAGAAATTTATTCTATGGTTAATTATTAACGACAAGTAATTTTTTTTATTTTTTTAGCTGAATTAATACAGCTGTCCTTTGGAAAAACAAGACTATAATCTAGTCTCAATCATTCAAATAATTAGGAGAAAAAATATGAGACCAAGTGGTCGTGCAACTGATGAAATGCGAGCGGTAAAATTCACAAGAAACTACACCAAACATGCCGAAGGATCTGTACTGGTTGAATTTGGTGATACGAAAGTTATTTGCACTGCGACCATTGATGATCGTACTCCATCATGGTTACGTGGCAAAGAACAAGGCTGGGTAACAGCAGAATATGGTATGTTGCCACGCTCCACTAATTCACGCATGGGCAGAGAAGCAGCGCGTGGAAAGCAAAGTGGACGCACACAAGAAATCCAACGTTTAATTGGACGTTCGCTACGCGCAATCGTTGATATGAAAGCATTAGGAGAGCGTCAAATTGTCGTTGATTGTGATGTTATTCAAGCTGACGGTGGCACACGCACCGCTTCTATTAGTGGTGGATATATTGCTTTAGTGGACGCAGTACAATCTTTATTAGACCAAGATATTCTTAAACAAAATCCACTAACAGGTCAATTAGCCTCTGTTTCTGTTGGAATTTATAAAGGCAAAGCGATATTAGATTTAGATTATGCAGAAGACTCAAATGCCCAAACGGATATGAATGTTGTCATTAACGATCAGGGGCATTTTATTGAAGTGCAAGGAACAGCGGAAGGAGATGCATTTCGTCGTGAAGAAATGAATCAAATGTTAGCATTAGCTGAAAAAGGTATTGCTGAAATTATTGCAGAACAAAACAATGTATTGAAACAATCATGAGCATAACACCACAAAAAATCATACTTGCCAGTGGCAACCAAGGTAAGTTACGTGAATTTTTTCGTATTTTAGGCAGAGCGGGTTTCGAAATTGTCGCGCAGTCTGACTACAATGTGCCTGATATAGAAGAAACGGGGCTTACTTTTGTAGAAAATGCGATTCTAAAAGCGAGAAATGCGGCAAAAATAACAGGATTACCCGCTTTAGCAGATGACTCAGGAATTGAAGTGGATGCACTTAATGGTCAGCCCGGTATTTATTCTGCTCGCTATTCAGCTAAAGGAGATGATGCCAATAATATCAAACTGCTTAAAGCACTCGAAGGAGTACCTGATCAACAACGTACTGCTCGTTTTCGTTGTTGTATTGTCTTTATGCGTCATGCTAGTGACCCCTCGCCCTTAATTGCTGATGCAAGTTGGGAAGGACGTATTTTGCACCAATTATCAGGAGAAAATGGTTTTGGTTATGATCCTTTGTTTTATGTGCCCACCCATAAAACCAGCTCGGCAGAACTTGATCCTGATATAAAAAATGCTATTAGTCATCGTGCTCAAGCATTACAACAACTATTAAAACTAATGTCATGAAAGCAACTGAAAACAATAATCTATTTTATTTACTTTGGCTCGGTTTTCGCTCAACCCTATTTTGGATCGGGTTTGCGGGCATTACCATCATAGCAGGCTTAATTAGTCCAATACTGTATTTACTACCGCATTCAATACGTTATAAAACACTATTAGTATGGTCGCATTTTAATATCTGGTTATTAAAAGTAGTGTGTGGGATTCAATATCAAGTACGAGGTTATGAAAATATCAATTTTAAACAAAATGCTATTTTACTACCTAATCACCAATCAACATGGGAAACCATGTTCCTGCCCACTATTTTTCCTAGCATCTCATGGGTTCTTAAACGTGAACTGTTTAAAGTTCCTTTTTATGGTTGGGCGTTACCATTACTTAGACCAATCGGGATTGACCGCAAAGCAGGACGCTCCGCTGTTGAGCAGGTAAAAACCATTGGAAAACAACGTTTAGATGAAGGCAATTGGGTTTGTATTTTTCCCGAGGGAACACGCGTCGCGCCAGGTGTAAAAGCGCGCTATAAAATGGGGGGTGCATTACTTGCTGCTTATTCTCGATACCCTGTTTATCCCATTGCACACAATGCAGGTGAATGTTGGCCTCGTAATACCTTTATTAAGCGACCAGGGCGAGTGACCGTTAGTATTGGACCTAAAATAGAAAGCAAAAATAGCAATCCGAGTGAAATCAATGAAGCCGTGCGCTCATGGATAGAAACAGAATTAACCAATTTACCGCCTGTACGGTCAACACATTAAGCTGATTATTCATATAGTTTTATGATTCCTCATAAAATTATATGAAAAGAAGACGCTCAAAAAATTCACTATACTTCCAGTCAAGGAGTTTCAAGTTTGGAACTTCCTTATGTATTAGCTTGCACACTCAAGGCAAGTTGGTACGTGAAATAATAAAATAATCAAACTACTGCGACTAGGAAGAAAAGATAATGTTATCAATTGATACAATGCACCAACACAACCATAAAATAGCTGAACATTCAAAAATATTGAGTGTACTGATTCGAAATAGAGAACTTTGTGATACACAAATCATGTGTGACATATTTTTTAGCTATGTTAATGCCGTGAAAGAACATCTCTCGAACGAAGAAAAGAACATCTATCAACCCATGCTCGTACATAGCGATTCATCCATCAAAAATACTGCAACACAATTCATGTCAGGCTCAATGGAAATCAAACGAGTTATCGCCCAGTACACAAAAAAATGGTGTTCAAAAAACACATTACGAATTAAAAATCACCAACAGTTTATTCACGATACAGAGGAAATATTTGAATTTGTTTGGAGTCGTATTATTGATGAATCCGAACACCTTTATCCTGCTTTCAAAAAAGCGACTCAACAAGAAAAAGCAGCTTAAATTTACGCGAGTACTGTATGGCTCTTTCATAATTTTCGTAAGAAATCACGGAAGAGCCATCACTTTTTTATTATTATGCAGAATTATGTACACTCCTTAACCGACAAGAAAAACCTATAAATATCTATAAAATAATATAAGAAAATCTATAAATCTAAACTTCATCGTTTGAGTAACACTTGATAGTTACTCTTTACC
>WGBH01000473.1 GCA_015494435.1 Thiotrichaceae bacterium
CTGTAATAACAGGGTGTCTACCCTTCCAGCCATAAATACCCTCTCTATCACTAATAGAGTATTCGTGAATTATATCGACAAGTTTAACTAAAGCGGACGCTATATCTTCTGCTGGTATTCCAAGGAGGCGTATTATTAATTGGCGGTGAACATTAACACCTGCACTTTCCATCGCTGAGACTAAGCGATATATTTCTCTTATGCTTTCCTCTAGCTCTGCATATTCACGAAGAACAATATCGTCAAACTGCTCGGAGGCGAAAATATTTTTTAGGCAAACAAATGTGTCAGATTCGCATTTCGCTGTAAGCCTTCTTTTTCTTTCATTTCGAGAAAAACCAGAAAAACTGTGTTCTACTAATGGCTGCAAATCTGGACTACCTTCAACTAATGAAAGCAGTCCCTCTATTTCTGTCTCTTCCAATTTTTCTAAAAAAAACTGCTGACCTTTACTAAAAAAGTTTGGGGTTTTAACGCGTGGATTCCATTGATTTCTTGCAGATGTTAAAATCAGCTTTAAACTATCAAGATCATCAGAGACCAGAAGGTCGAAAAGGTTATTTAATTCAAACAAGTGAACATGCGCATCATCAATGAACAATATTCCTTTTTCATTTTTAGATTGGAGGAGTTTTGCTATGCCTCTCCAGTCATCTGGCAATAAAGTATGGTTGGTCTTATGCTCCCAACAATGGTATGAGTTTTTTAGAAAACGTAACATCACTTGTCGAGCTAAAGTGCTTTTTCCCGTTCCACTTGCACCAAGGACTATTGCCGATAGACAAGATGTATCTTGTAACACTGATTCTATATTTTTTGTTATTGAGCGTTGGAATGTTAAATTCGCTTGTATATCGGCATAAGTTGCAGGCCAGCCTTGAAACATGGCAGCAACATTTTTTTCTGAATTCGTCACCTCGTGATTAACATCGATACTTATTGCTTGTAGGACTGGAAAATTATCGAGTGGATCCCCGGTGGCTGTATATACTAAGGAATTTGGTGCATTTTGCTTTTGTAACTCAACAAAAAACTCATCAAGACCTCCAAATGCCACATTAATTCCTCTTTTTTCAAATAAAGAGGCTCTGTTCTCATCTTCTGTGTAAAGCATTAGATTTATTGATGCAGAAATATGAGATTTATTATTTATAGACACAGCCCTATTAACTATATCCTTTATATGCTGATCAGCAAGCGAGTAACCAATAATTACAAGATTGGCACCATTTAGGTCATACTTTAGGGCATCAAATAGTGCCTCCCTATACTCCGAAGTATTATCGTAATCAGACTCACTAATAATTATTCTGCTTTGTACCCCATCGCAAATATCTTTTTCAATTGTCCCATGAAGTTTGTATAACTTTATTGCCTCTGGAACCTTTTGTTCTCTAAAATCGAAATTAGATGAAAAAATAGAAAGGTGAGAATTCTTTCTTGAGAATGATTGCTCAATCAACTGATCATAATTTGTTGTATAAATATTCTTCCATTTATATAGTGGCAAGCTTAGTAACGCACCTGTCACATTAACATTATTAAAGAGTGATCGTAGAGTCTTAATTAGATCGGATCTGGATGATTTCTCCTCGGCAATAGCTGATATTTCACTTAGTGTATATCCGTCTGATGATATATCGAATGTCTTTGAAATTCGCTCAATGATTTTTTGTACACTTGGCGCACCTGATGGAATAGAGGAACCTGCTCCAAAAAACAGAATTGTATTTGAAGGATCTATCCTGCTTACCATGTCTGATAGTGAAATTGTCATATATTAATACTGCCTTGTACCTTTTTATTCGCCATCGTGATTGCGAGATAGTGATAGTTTTAAGTGCTAACGTTGTAAATAAGCTGGCACACTCGGTGCCAGAATAAAAACGCAAATGACAAGGTGCTCAGCTTGATTTACCTTGTTATGTGATTATTCGTAACGAACGCTGTATCTCAGTAAATGCGCTATGTATCTGTCCGCCATCATTATAGGCAGACAGGTTCCCGGCCTCATACCGATACTCGCCATTAAATTTGGAATGAATATGAATAGAACTAGAGACAAAGATGGGACACTCATAATCCTCGAATTGATCAAGCGTAATGTCGATGATAACTCCATTCTGCTCAAGCCACGCATGACTATATCCATTATGCTCACCAAGTATATAGTTAAATTTTCCATATTTATTATTTTCAAGATACTTAGCAAGCAATTCGGAAGCCGCCCCGCATGCACCAAAGGGGAAGTATTTAAGCATGATATAGAGAGATTTAACATTACTCTCTATAATTGCCCGTCTAAAGGCAATGCACATATTGCCAAGTTCTTTATGATTGTCGTCGATCAAACACATAATGAAATTTACATCACAAGAATGCCTCCAAGATATGTTGAAATTTAACGTTCTGTGTAATCAATAAGCATTTACTTAAATGTTTGCCACTTATCACCGACGCACCTAAATGAGAGAAGATGTGGTTTTTCTTTTTGAAGATATGAATAGAACATCTGAACACGAAACATGCTTTTGTCATCACCTGACCATGTTAACCATTCATCAATTATCAATGGTTTTAATTCTGATTGTTTTGCCACGATTTCTCCTTATTCACATAACGCTACAAATAAGCTGCTTGCGGATTGATGCCGCCATAAACACGGTGCTTGCAGAATGCGCAGAACTTCAATTTAAGCACCGCAGTAGCAAGTCTGCTTGATTTGTTTTGTTATGCATAATCACTATTGATCATCCACCACGCTTGAATGAAATTCACTACAAATAAAAAGGCACTGTTAAGTACCTTTTTTTGTTGTAGATAAGAGTTTATTGTAACTATTCAGGTGCCAGTTTTTCAAAAAAAAACAAAAAAGTGCTTGACACGGTTTTTGTGAAAAAGTGTGAGGAAATCACAACATGCAACC
>WGBH01000474.1 GCA_015494435.1 Thiotrichaceae bacterium
GAATATAAGCACTCACAGCGAAAGCGAGCGCTGTAAAGAAAATTTGTTGCCAACCGCCTTGATCTTTAAGGAAACCAAACGCCGCACCTGTATTATAACTAAGCGTCAGGTCAAGATGGGGTATAACCGCTAGCTTTTCATGCAATTTAAAATTGGCATTGATCATCCATTTCGTGAGTTGATCCAGAAAAATAATGCCCCCTGACAGCCATACCCATTTAAGCATGTTGACGTTCCTCGCCTGAACCATCCACATTCTCAACGCAACGCCCACAAAGCTCAGGGTGATTAGCATCATCACCGACATCATCTCGATGATGCCAGCAACGAACGCATTTTTCATGCGGTGATGCCATTGCTTGTAGCCAAACATTCTCCAAACCGTCCGCTTTTACACTGCCTTCTGGCTGAGAGTCAGCTTGTTGCACTAAGGTAGCAGAGGTCATCAGCACAAAGCGTAATTCATCCTCTAGTTTACTCAATGCCACAAAGGTATTGCCAGAACAATGCACTAAAATTTCTGCATTTAATGATGAGCCAATGCTTTTATCTTTACGCAACGTTTCTAATAATTTTCCTGATGCTTCGCGGACAGCAAAGATGGTCTGCCAATCGGCTTCGCTAATGGCTTCGTTATCGCCTAATTCAAATAAATCCTGATACCATTCACTTAAAATGGCAAATTCAGCCGTTTCTGAAGGCATTTTTTTCCATAGTTCTTCGGCGGTAAAACTAAGAATAGGAGTCATCCAGCGAATCAATGCGCGTAAAATATGATACGAGGCAGTTTGTGCGGAACGTCTTGGTATAGAATCCGCTTGCATGGTGTATTGGCGATCTTTAGTAATATCCAAATACAGACTGCCCATTTGAATAGAACAGAAATGCAACATTTCTTGATACACTAAATGAAATTGCATTTCCTCATAGGCCGTTATGATTTTAGCCTGTGATTGCGCCGCCTGAGCCACTGCCCAGCGATCTAATGTCAACATATTTTCAGGGGCGACAAGATCCGTTTCTGGATTAAAATCACTGATATTTGAAAGCAAATAACGCGCCGTATTGCGAATGCGTCGATAAGCATCTGCGGCTCGTTTTAAAATCTCATCCGATGCGGTGATTTCACGCGTATAATCAGCGGATGAAATCCATAGGCGCATAATATCCGCACCAAGATTCTTCATCACTTTCATTGGAGCAATGATATTCCCCAATGATTTTGACATTTTCTTACCCTTAGCATCCACCACAAACCCGTGGGTGAGTACATTTTTATAAGGTGCTTTTCCGTGCATAGCAACGGAGGTCAATAGCGATGACTGAAACCAACCACGGTGCTGGTCAGAGCCTTCTAAATACAGATCAGCAGGTACGGATAAATTATCTCTACGCGCTAACACCGATTCATGCGTTGTCCCTGAGTCGAACCAAACATCCAAGGTATCGGTTGTTTTTTCATAATTTGCCGCATCATCACCGATGAGGTCTTCAGCGCTACTACGATGCCAAAATTCAATCCCTTCCTGTTCAATACCCAAGGCTACTTTTTCCATAATCGCTTCTGTGTCAGGATGCAAGGCTTGCGTTTTATTATGAATAAATAATGGAATCGGCACACCCCAGAAACGTTGACGTGAAATACACCAATCAGGACGATCTTGAATCATTTTATAGATACGATTTTCACCCCAGTCAGGAATCCATTGCACACTTTTAATCGATTGCAATGCTTTTGCACGCAATGCTTGCTTGTCCATGCTAATAAACCATTGCGGTGTAGCACGGAAAATAATGGGGGATTTATGTCGCCAGCAATGTGGGTAGCTGTGTCTAATTTTTTCAGATGTTAACAGGCGTTGATTTTTCTCTAACAACTCCAGCGTTAAATCATTGCCTTTATAGACAAACAAACCAGCAAATAAAGGCACATCATCAAGATAGCAACCGTTATTACCGATAGGATTATAAATATCAATATTGTAACGCTTAGCAACCACATAATCGTCTGCACCATGGGCAGGAGCGGTATGCACTGCACCTGTTCCACCCTCCGCAGTGACATGATCACCGAGAATAATGGGTACTTCACGCTCAAAGAACGGATGTTTCAATGCGGTTAATTCAAGCGCTGCTCCTTTGCAATGCCCTAGCACTTCATACTCTTCAATTTCATAACGTGCCAAAGAGGACTCATGCAGTGAATCTTCAAGAATAAGATTGCCTTTTTCCGTTTTAACTAATACATAATCAAAATCAGGATGAAGCGAAACCGCCATACTCGCAGGAATAGTCCACGGTGTAGTCGTCCAGATAACGGCATCAATGCTATCAATATTGCTAACATTAAATTTATCTGCCACCGTTGCCACATCAATCACGGCATATTGCACATCAATGGAGGTAGATGTTTTATCCTCATACTCCACTTCCGCCTCAGCAAGCGATGAACCACAGTCTAAACACCAATTAACAGGCTTTTGCCCTTTTTGCAGATGGCCATTAGCAACAATTTTTGCTAATGAGCGTACAATATCGGCTTCCGTTTCAAAGTTCATGGTCAAATAAGGATTATCCCATTCACCCAAAATCCCCATACGCATAAAATCAGCTTTTTGCTCTTCCACTTGGGTAACTGCATATTCACGACAAAGCTGGCGGAACTTACCCGCATCGACTTTCACACCGACCTTACCGACTTTCTTTTCAACTACCGCTTCGATAGGCAAACCATGACAATCCCAACCAGGAACATAAGGCGCATCGTAGCCAGAGAGGGTTTTACTTTTAATAATAATATCTTTCAAAATTTTATTAACCGCATGACCGATATGCAGTTTACCATTCGCATACGGAGGTCCATCGTGCAAAATAAAGGTAGGACGACCCGCGGCATGTTCGCGTAATTTTTCATAAAGCCCCGCCTCATCCCATTGCTTCAGCATTTCAGGCTCACGATTGGCTAAATTTCCCCGCATCGGAAAATCAGTCTTTGGCAGATTTAATGTTTTTTTATAATTAACGCTATTGTCGGTGTTGTTATCGGTCACAGCTTTGTCCTGATAGATAATGTAAATGTAAAATTTTGAAGAGGCGTAGAATAGCAAATTTTAATAATAAATACTGAAGTTAATAGCATAACCCCCTACCCTATTGCATTTGTTATCAACTATTTTTTATTAATATGCTCTATAATGCAACACGCATTAGGGTCATCAAAAACCTTATCATTTAATTCATTTTCACTTCTTGCAATAACACAGGCTATCGTCGCATCTCCTGTGACATTCACAGCGGTTCTTAACATATCAAGCAAATGATCCACTGCCATTATAATGCCAATAAGTGTTGCAGCATCCTCAACCTCTAAACCGACGGCGGTTGTTAATATCAGTGATAACATGGCTAAACTACCTTTAGGAATCCCAGCAATAGCAACAGAAGCAAAGATAATAACGACCAATAACATCAAGTATTGAAATAAGCTTAGCTCAATGCCAAATAGATTAGCTGCAAATACACTCGCAACGCCGAGCATAATAGCCGTGCCATCCATATTCACTGTTGCACCTAAAGGAATCACAAAAGATGAAATAGATGGACTAATACCTAAACGATTTTCAGCATTTTTAAGATTAATAGGAATAGTTGCATTACTGCTTGAAGTGCCCAGAGCAAAGAACTTAACCGCTAACATTTTTCGAAAAAACATCAGTGGATTAAGTTTTGCAAAGTACAGTAACGAACCATAAGAAACAATAACATGCAAAAGCAACACACCTATAACCGTTAAAAAATAGACCAAAATTTTGAAAATAATATCACTACCTAATGTTGTCATAGTAACGACTGTAAGGGAAAAAATCACCGCAGGTACTAACCAGAGAATAAACCCCAGCATTGTCTGCATAACATTACTCAATTGATGAACAGCTTGATGGATAAGAGGAACTTTACTACCCGAGGTGCGAATAGCCATTGCGATGAATATCGCCAATAAAATAACAGGGATCATATTGCCATGACTCAATGCTGCAAAAGGACTCGTCAAGCCATTAATAATAGTATCAACCGTTGCGCTATTCCCCAATTCATAGTCATTCGGTGTTTGATTAATCCCTACCCGACAAGAAAAACCTACAAATATCTATAAAATAGTATAAGAAAATCTATAAATCTAAACTTCATCGTTTGAGTAACACTTGATAGTTACTCTTTACC
>WGBH01000475.1 GCA_015494435.1 Thiotrichaceae bacterium
CGGATATTATTGTGTAGAAATTTTCATTTAAAAAATAGACGCCTAAAAAATATGCATCTCCCCCTACTCCTTCTTTAAATTATTGAATTCAATTTCAAAAAAATAAAACAAGAGATACAAATAATGACGGACATCTCAAGCATCAATATTCCAGATCATGATATAAAAAAACAACTTGGAGAAGGAGGAATGGCAACGGTTTATCTTGCCGTTCACAAACGCCTGCAACGAGAAGTTGCGCTTAAAATCATGAACCCTGATACCGCATCGAATAAAGCCTTTCAAAAAAGCTTTGTGACCGAAGGGCGCATTGTAGCGAAACTTGAGCATCCTAATATAGTTACGATTTATGATATTGATGCACAAAATGGACATTTTTATATGTCAATGGAAGTGCTACGCAAAGGAAGTCTTAAAGAACGTCTCGCAAATGGAAAATTACCCATTTCTAATGCCCTCAGAGTGACCGCACAAATGGCAGATGCGCTACATTATGCACATCAAAAAGGCTATATTCATCGTGATATTAAACCTGCCAACATTATGTTTCGTGAAGATGGCAGTGCTGTATTGACAGATTTTGGTATTGCTAAAATGCAGGGAACAACAGGTGAAATGACCCAAATGGGGTATATCTCTGGCACTCCTTTCTATATGAGTACTGAACAAGGCACTGGCAGTCATAAAATGGATCATCGTGCTGATATTTATAGCCTAGGCATTGTTTTTTATGAAATGCTGACAGGCGATAAACCTTATACTGGTACAGATACCGTCGCTATTCTCTACCAGCATGTACATGCTGATATTCCTACTTTAAAAGGAGAAAATAGTGTCTTTCAGCCTATTTTAGACAAAGCATTAGCCAAAAATCCTGATGATCGTTTTAATACCATTGCAGAATTTTCAGAAGCATTGTATGAAGCATCAAAAACAGATGCAGAAACGCTTTTAATGGTACCAGCTTTATCATCAGAAAAAATTATTATAGAAAAAAAACCAATTTGGCCTTGGTTAGTTGCCATTGTTGTTATTGGTATTAGTGGAGTTACAGGAACTTATTACTACAGTAAATCAACAGAAGAACAACGAATTAAAATAGAACAAGAAAAATTACAAGAGCAAAAAAAGCAACAGGCTATTGAACAGGCGCGACTAGAAAAAGAACGAGAAACAGAACGTAAATTATTAGAGGCTCAAAAAAAGGCAGCGCAATACCAAACAGCTGCAGTCCAAAAAAGCATAAATGAAGATAAAATTAAAAACTTGCTTGATCACGCTCAAGTTCTTGAAACGAAAAGACGTTTTTTCGATTTTAGTGACTGGTCTCAAGGTTGTAAAGACTATTTAAAAAGCATCGATGGCCCTTACGACCCTAAAGATAGCAGTGAAAGCAATTATAAAGAAATATTAAAAATTAACCCTGAACACAGCAAAGCCACCGAGGCACTCGCACAATTAAAGAAAAATAGAACCCTTAGCTTTAGCGGTTGTGATGATTATAAATCAGAAATTGAAGAGTCAGAGAGTGTTGATAGCTTATTTAACGAATAGAATGATTTATTAAGGAATTTAAAAATTTATCCCAAGGTTTAACCCAACAACAATGATGATCAGCCTGCTTTAAAATAATCAATCGAGCATTTTTTTGCCGTTCTATGACAGGCTTCACTAATTTGACCGTAATATTTCTATCCTTTTCTCCAAGATAATGAAGTTGTTGAATGCTTGCAGGTAAAGGAGGTTGTAATGCAGGGTTAAGTGATCCAGACAAGGGAGTATAGCCATGAGCCGTTGCCCAAGCATCCGTATCTAAATTCCCTGCTAACGTAACAACTCTGTTCACTTCTTTAATTTTAGGAGCGAGTAACATCGCTAGAGCGCCACCACCGCTAAAGCCAAACAGACTCACTTTGCTGATATGATATCGGCTAATATAACGTTTTAATGCCACCGCCATACTATTAACAACGGTCTTTGAATAACGCTTACTCGTCCATAAAGAATTATCACAATTTGCAGGCATTTTCTGCTGATGATAGCAAGGTCGCCCTAAGTAAATAGCCGCAGACTGATCCCTTTTCATTAAATCTAACATAATCGGTTTTAAAGGCGTAGGATCGCGCGTGATATAATGCCCTTCAAACCATGGTGTACCATCCCCTCCTAAATAAACATGTAACACATCGGTACTAGATTTTTTGTTTTTATAAAGGGTATGTTTATAATTTAAACCTTGCATAAAAGTCGTTTTAAACCCTGACTGAGAGGCTTTTATTGTAAACGAAGAACTTGCACTTGAGCATCCTGTTATGAAGAGTAAAATGAGACATAATCTAAAAGTATTTAGAAGCATTTTTTTAGTTTTTTATAGAGATTCACAAATTAAATCTCCCGCTAAAGTGACATTATTTATTTGAAAAACGATAGACGTTCACCTATTGAATTTCATCTTGATAACGAAAAAGCTAAAGCTTTCACTCCTTTTATCGGGAAATTATTTATCTAAAAAACGATAGCTAAAAACTAGTGTGAAATAATCCCTAAATTCCCTAAATGCTTAGGATTATTTTGCCAATTCTCTTCAACTTTAACAAAGGTTTTTAATACCACTTTTTTTTCTAATAATTCTTCTAAAATAATACGAGCGGTTGTACCAATACGCTTTAGTGTTTGACCTTTTCTACCAATAACCATCCCTTTTTGACGGGCTTTTCCTACCCAGATAGTGGCATCTATATCCACCCTATGTGGCATTTCCTCAAATTTTTCAATATGTACCGCAATGGAATAAGGCAATTCCTGATGCAACTGATCCATTAATTGCTCACGTACCACTTCTGAGCAGATTGAGCGTAGGGATTGATCGGTAATACTGTCTTCATCATAAGCGTATTCTGAAACAGGGAGGGCTGGCTTTATTTTTTCTAATAATTCTTTGGTATTAATACCCTTAGTAGCTGAAATTGGAATAATCTCAGCAAAATCTCGTTTATCTTTTACTGCTTCTATATAAGAAAATAATCGTTCTTTTTCTGCAATACGATCGACTTTATTAATCAATAAAAAAATAGGACAGGACATCTGTTGCAAGCGTTTTAAAACTAAATCATCTTCTGCCGTCCATTTTAGAGCTTCCACCAGCATCACCACGGCATCCACAGCATCTAATGCGGCAACCGCTGCGATATTCAGTGTTTTATTCATCAAAGTTTTTGAATCATGATGAATCCCTGGCGTATCCGTAAAAATAATTTGGTAATTATTTTGAGTCACAATACCACGCACATTGGTACGTGTCGTTTGCGGTTTATTCACAATTGCAGAAATTCGATAACCCACTAAATAATTTAATAATGTGGATTTTCCAACATTGGGACGACCGACAATAGCGACATAGCCACAACGTGTATCGATTGGAACAGGGTGGTTATTATTAGAGCATTGATGATCATCCATTATTTAATATAGTCCTTATTTATTTTCTCAAAAGCAGATAAAGCCGCTTTTTGTTCTGCTTTACGACGGCTCGTTGATATGCCTTTAGTGCGAATATTTAATCCATCAATAGAACATTCTGTAGTAAAAAGTTGTCGGTGTGCATCACCTGCGGTTGTGATGAGTTTATACTGAGGAATACTGTAACCGCGTGATTGCAACAGTTCTTGTAAACGACTTTTAGGATCTTTTAATTCATCTTCTGAGGGCAGTTTCTGTAAACGTTGCTCAAAGAGAAACAGGACAAATTTTTTCGCCTTCTCCATACCCTCCTCTAAAAAGACACTAGCAATCACAGCCTCTAACGCATCCGATAGAATAGATTTACGTCGAAAGCCCCCACTTTTTAACTCACCGCTTCCTAGATGCAGTTGATCACCTAATGAGATTTCTATTGCTATACTCGCCAGTGTATCTTCATTAACTAATGATGCCCGTAAACGACTTAGATAACCTTCTGAAGCAGTCGGCATTCTACGATACAAAACTTCAGTGATAATTACTCCCAAAATACTATCACCAAGAAACTCCATTCGCTCATTATGCTTACCATTAGCACTACGGTGTGTCAAAGCTTGTTTAAAACAGGCCGTTTGTTGTAATGAGAGAGGTAATATTTTTTCTAGTTTAGGTAACACGTAACAGAATTTTCCTTAATACTCCATTAAGACAGGTTTAATGGCCATTGAATGCTTCAGTTTATTCTCAATTCACCAAACCTATCTTGATGAGATGAGGAAGTTCCAAGCAATGATTATACTCAT
The DNA here is from genome assembly GCA_015494435.1 of Thiotrichaceae bacterium. Classification (GTDB taxonomy): domain Bacteria; phylum Pseudomonadota; class Gammaproteobacteria; order Thiotrichales; family Thiotrichaceae; genus JAGLBW01. Next base: position 4,263 of record WGBH01000475.1, read on the forward strand.
CTTACTTGCCCTTTTGTCCCTGTTTGAATCATCTCAATCGTTGCGTAGAACAACTAACTATGCACCTCTTGAGATACTCCAATCAGAAACAAAAAATCAGCGCAATATGGGTACAATCATTACTTGAAACTTCCTTAGTTTTTCTCACCTAAAATAACGGAATATTTAAAATCCATCAAGTAAGAAAGATTACCAAGCCAATGTTTCTTTACTTCATAATGCGCAGTCAAACGTTTTCTTCTATGTCCTTTTCTTAATTCTGTAACTTTAAACACCTTAGTATGTGCCATTGCTTTTTCTAAGCTATACATACCATTGATATTAATGTATTTATCAAGTTGAGCATAAACATAGCGTTTACTTTTATCGTTGATACCAGGTTCCGCTGCAATACTTCGCATCATTGAACGCACCGAATTATGCTCCAGATAACTCGGTCCAATCTTCATTGCCGCACTAAACATTAATATAGCAACGGTTGCAACCATCATCCAAGTGATTAGGGTTGCACCTTTTTGTTTGTTTTTATTCATTTTCATCTCTGCCATTTTAATATTATTTGGAACTTCCTTAGCAACAAGCATATCAAAACTTGGATTAAGACAGACTGAAGAACATATCTCCATTTTAAGACTATTCAATCATTAAGAAACGCGCATATTCTTAAGATTATTTAATGGCTGTACCAATACGCGATCCATTAAAACCATCACCATTTTTCTGCCAGTTCCAATGCATCCAAATCAAGACCGCTTTACCCACTATATTTTTTTCTGGAACAAATCCCCAAATGCGACTATCACTACTATTATCACGATTATCCCCCATTACAAAGTAGCTATTCTCAGGAACTACACGATCTATTGGTCTAGCTTTAGAAGAGAAAATTTGCATCGTATGCTCAATATCCCCTGCTTTACTAGGTAGTTTTTCATTCAGAATTTTTGCAACCGCTTTACCATAAGGAGTATCAATTTGTACATCTTTCACTGCTGAATAATCTATTTTTTTACCATTAACAATTAATTGATTATTTTCAGTCAAGCTAATTCGATCCCCAGGCAAACCAATAACACGCTTAATATAGTTAATCGATGGATCATTCGGATAACGAAACACCATCACATCACCCCGCTGAGGTTTACCAACCTCTATTATTTTTTTATGTACAACAGGCAAACGAACACCATAGGCATATTTTTCTACAAGGATAAAATCACCAATTTCTAGTGTTGGAATCATTGACCCTGAAGGAATACGGAAAGGCTCTGCAATAAAAGAGCGCAAAATTACCACAATCAGCAACACAGGAAAGAAAGAACGCGCATAATCAAGCACAAGAGGCGGCTCATCTGAATTGCGAATAGCCTCAGAAGCAAATAAGCGATATAACAAAACAATTAAGCCTGATAATGCGGTAATAGCCACTAACCAGAATTCTAAACCAAAATTAATTTCCAAGGGGGACTCCTTTTATTTGTCCGTTCTTAATACAGCTAAAAATGCTTCTTGTGGAATTGCTACATTTCCAACTTGTTTCATGCGTTTTTTTCCTGCTTTTTGTTTTTCTAACAATTTACGTTTTCGTGACACATCCCCCCCATAACATTTTGCAGTTACATTTTTACGCAATGCTTTAACATTTGAACGCGCAATAATATTACCACCAATAGCAGCTTGAATAGCAACATCAAACATTTGACGTTGAATAATTTCTCGCATACGATCAACTAAATCACGCCCACGTTTTTGTGCAAAATCTTTGTGTACAATAATGGATAATGCATCAACTCTATCCCCATTGATCAAAATATCGACCTTAACTAACGGCGCTGGCTCAAATCGGTCTAATTCATAATCAAAAGAAGCATAACCTCGGCTAACAGATTTTAAACGATCAAAGAAATCTAGTACCACTTCACTCAATGGTAAATCATAGGACAAGGTTACCTGAGCCCCTAAATAACGCATGTCTTTTTGCACACCCCGCTTTTCTATACAAAGTGAAATCACATTACCTA
>WGBH01000476.1 GCA_015494435.1 Thiotrichaceae bacterium
ATATGATTTTTTGGAGCGGAATCCTTATCCCAAACTCAAGGTAATTAAGTGCATATCTATCATTGCATAGTCCATAAATAGAATTTTTCAGATGGTCTTTATTAATACTCTTAATATTTTGTTTGACAAAGAGCAGCTCTAAGTTCATTCACTTCATCTAATAATTCAAGCACTAAAGCAGCTCCTGCTAGGTTTACGCCAAGGTCATTCTTAAGTCGCATCGCTTTATCGACTCGGATAAGGGTGGTGCTGTGAAATCGCCATTGCCTTGTTGTTTCCCCTTGGCAGGGAGAAATAATGCCGTAGTCAATCAGTTCAATCATGGCTTCAGCAGGTATTTGACAGCCTCGACAAAGTTCTGCAAGGCTGAGTTTGGGGGTCTCTTCGAGGATATGACCTGATAGTGTTTGTCTTTTGGTATTCATTTTCGGCTGCTCCTAGAAAAGATAACGACGTGGGTCGAAGTCTAGCTCATTTTTCATTTGTTCATAAAGTGCTTTTGCTTTGGGGTCACTGCTTGGCGGTAGCATGATTTGTAGAACAACATAGAAATCACCTGCTTGTTTGGCAGGGATGCCTCTACCTTTGAGTCGTAATTTTCTACCTTGCTGTGAGTTCTCAGGAATTTTGATTCCAACCTTTCCTGTTGGAGTAGGAACTTCTACCTTTACTCCTAGCGCTGCCTCCCAAGGGGTTACGGGTAAATTAAGGTAAATATCCGCACCATCTAAGGTATAAATAGAATGCTCATTGAAGCCGATTTCAAGCAATAAGTCGCCCGCTTCTGCACCACCAAAGCCTGCTTTGCCTTGTTTGGCTAAACGAATGGTTTGACCTTCTTTGACCCCTTTGGGAATGGTGATGTTTAGAGTACGTTGTTTGCTGGTAACGTGACCTTGTTCATCAAAGTCTGGCATTTGTAGAGTGAAAGAACGAGTTGCTCCATTGATTGAGTCTTCCAAATCAATCATGACTTTGGCTCGGATATTTTCACCTTTTGAGTGATAGCCTTGTGAATTTGCACCTGTGTAATATGCCCCTCTATTTGCTCCACCGCCGAAGAGGTCTTCAAAGAAACTACTATAGTCTTGAGCATTTCCTTGGGTATAGCCACCGTTACCAAAATCAAAATCTGCATTCCAATCAGGGGGTGGCTGGAATCCACTTTGCCCTTGCTTCCAGTTAGAGCCGAGTTGATCGTAGGCTTCACGCTTTTCAGGATCTTTTAATACCTCATAGGCTTCGCCCACTTCTTTAAAACGCATCTCTGCATCCGCTTCTTTACTAACATCTGGGTGATATTTTCGGGCAAGCTTACGATAGGAGCGTTTAATGTCACTCTGTGATGCATCTTTGCTTACACCTAATATTTTGTAATAGTCTTTGTACTCCACAGTTACTCCTAGGAAAACCTAAAAAATGGGCTAGTAAAAACCAGCCCATTGCTTATTTTCATATTTAACCTTAAACCCGAATCGCATTATTAATATTGACGATTCAGGTTAGGTTTTACGCTGCTTTTACTTCAATTTTACGCGGTTTGTGTTTCTCAGAACGTGGGATCACGAGCGTCAAAACACCGTCCTTTAATTGAGCATCAACCTTGCTACTATCCAATTCGGCACTGAGTGTGAATTGGCGTTTAAACGCACCTGCACGCACATCCATATAAGTGGGTGTGAGATCATCAGGTGTTGCTAGGTTTATATCACCTTTTACGGTTAGCACGTTTTGATCAACATCAATATCCAATGCGTCTCGGCTAACACCTGGCAAATCAATATAGAGCGTTGCCCCTTCTTTCGTTTCATGAATATCAGTGGCAGGATGCATTGTTTGAACCTGCGTTTTCTTTTCACTCGTAGTATTTACAGGGGCTTGATCTTTAGTTGTTTTACTGACATTTTTATCTGTTTTCTTCATTTCTTTTGTCATTTCAATACCTCCTATCCGTTTACTTGAATTTTACGTGGTTGACTTTCTTCTCGCTTGGCAACGCTGATATGTAAAATACCGTCTTTGTATACCGCCTCTGTTTTACTAGGGTCAACATCTTCAGGTAAGGTGATGACCCGTTTGAATTGACCAGAGAAGCGTTCTTGTCGTTGCATTGCATCATCGTCTTCAGACTGTTCTGTCACACGTTTTGCCGTGACACTGAGTAAATTCTTTTCTAAAGAAACATCTAACTCAGACGCATCCATACCGGGTACGAACAGGTAAATTTCCACGCTTTTATCGGTAATGCCCATATTTACTTGTGGGTATGTCAATGCTCTTTCACGACGACGAGTAGGTGCATACGCAGAGAATTCAGGAGCCAAAAGCTCATCGAAACCTTCGAAAAACGAAGGACTAAAACGTAACATATTTGAAATCATTTTCACCTCCAATTGTTTATTTTCTGGCTCAATAATCTATTTTTGAAATTATGATCTGCGTGAAAAAATTCAAGAGATCTGATAAAAAAATATTTATTTAACCGTTCTTAGCAAATGAGGTGTTAACGTTTGTAACCTCACCTGTTTATCGAACGAGATCATTATCCTATAAGTGGTAAGATTTAAATGTCACCCTGCTGACAGTTTTTAAAGTTTTTATAAAAAATTAGGTGTTAAGCACTTTTTCTGAGTATGTAATAAACACCTGCGAGAGAGATAATGACAAAACCTAAGGCAAATAACTTGTTGGCATCAATGATTGAAAAATCTACAATAATAATTTTTCTGGTTAAAGCTAAAAGGGCAATCATCACGACGCCTCTAGCTTGAACAATATGAGATTTTCGTTCTAAAACTTTGAGTATAGAATGCTTAAATTCCATTGCGATGAGTAGGGTCATAATCATGCCAAAGATGAGCTGAAAGACTTTATGATCCAGCGGGCTAAGCATATCGAGAAGAAGTAAGTTGAAAACTTCTATGCTAAGTTGTAGTAAAGCAAAGACAACTATAATGCTGATTATGACGCTGAGCATTAAGGAAATCACATGCTCAAAGCGTTCATAAAAAGTCATGACCGACCAATATTGTTTAGTATCGGACTTAGGGCTTTCTGTTCTATCTTTTATATTCTTCATTGTGAATTGATCCATTGACTTTGTTTAATTTAGGGCATCAGAGTTGTTGATAATTTGTTTTTTGAGTTGTACAAGGTCTGTTCCGTGACGAATATCTAAGTCCCCGACTAAATCTTGTCGAATATAGATAGAAAGTTCAGCAAGTTCATCCATTAGCGTATTGATGTCGGCATTATTGATGGCTTCACTTGAAGCAATTTTAGAAAACTCATCGACAAAGTGTTCGTACTGGGTTAATACATCGGGCGAGGCGACTATGGCGAGTTTATGGGTAAGAATTCGGAGTTTTATTCTATCCTTTTCATCGATACTCTTATCTAAAATAATTTTTTCAATATTTTCGATAAGTTGTAGATAAATATCAGTTTTTAATTCAGTAAATTTTATGTTTTCTTCTTTTTTTAGCTCTACTTCTGTTTGCTTATTGAGCAACATAGCAGTAATTAAAATCGTGACAATGGTTCCAAGTGCAATAAGGAGTATTTCTTGAGAAAAAGGGACTTCTTCTGCAATACGATAAGCATATCGCATAAAAATGTATCCACCGATGACTAAGACAATGCTAAGTAGCATATAAATCAGGTTTTCACGTTGTAGTTTTGACATCTGTTTTCCTTTTATGGACGTGGAAGAGAATAATTTGGTTAGATAATACGGAAAAGGGCACAGGGACAATAAGTCCGTGTGCCCAGAAAATAATTAAGAAGCCTCTGTTTAAGTCATGCATCGTTTTCTGGAGACTTCCTAATGATTAGCTTATTTAACTTCTTCAAATTCAGCATCAACGACATCATCATTGCGACCTTTTGTTGTTTGATTTGCAGATGCACTAGCCGTTGACGCGGTTGCTTGCATAAAAGCGGAGGATGCTTCTTGTAAGCTTTGTGTTTTGCTATCAATGATAGCTTTATCATTGCCTTTGATTGCATCCTTAACTGCATTAATCGCTGTTTGTAGCTTTTGCTTTTCCGCATCTGCTGCGGTATCACCTGCTTCTTTTAGCGATTTCTCTGCTAAATGCATCATTTGATCTGCCTGATTACGGGCATCGATCAATTCACGTTGCTTGCGGTCTTCTTCGGCATGGTTTTCGGCATCTTTTACCATTTTTTCTATTTCAGCTTCAGATAATCCACTCGAGGCTTTAATCTCAATCGCTTGTTCACGACCTGATACTTTATCTTTTGCCAATACCTTTAAAATACCGTTGGCATCAATATCAAATGTCACCTCGATTTGTGGTGTACCGCGTGGTGCAGGTGGAATATCGGTTAGGTTAAACTGCCCGAGTGACTTATTGTCTTTCGCTAATTCACGTTCACCTTGTAAAACATGCACGGTTACTGCAGGTTGATTATCTTCTGCTGTCGAGAAAACTTCCGATGCCTTGGTTGGGATGGTTGTATTCTTTTCGATCAGCTTGGTCATGACACCGCCCATTGTCTCAATACCGAGAGAAAGCGGGGTAACATCTAGCAACAGAACATCATTGACATCACCTGATAACACGGCGGCTTGAATCGCAGCTCCCATCGCGACTGCCTCGTCTGGGTTTACATCACGACGAGGCTCTTTGCCAAAGAAGGCTTTAACAGCATCTTGGACTTTCGGCATACGGGTTTGACCACCGACCAAGATCACATCGTCAATATCAGCGGCAGAGAGTCCTGCGTCTTTTAACGCTTGCTCGCAAGGCTGAATTGTCCGTTGCACGAGATCATCAACCAGTGATTCTAGTTTGGCTCGTGTGACCTTGATATTAAGGTGTTTAGGACCTGATGCATCTGCCGTGACATAAGGTAAGTTGACCTCTGTTTGCTGGGTAGATGAAAGCTCCACTTTTGCTTTCTCTGCGGCTTCTTTAAGACGTTGCAAAGCGAGTGGATCATTATAAATATCCACACCAGAGTCCTTTTTAAAGGTGTCTGCAAGGTAGTCCATTAAACGCATATCAAAGTCTTCACCCCCAAGGAAGGTGTCGCCGTTGGTTGATAGCACTTCAAATTGCTTATCACCTTCAATATCGGCGATTTCGATAATAGAGACATCGAATGTTCCACCACCTAAGTCATAAACGACTAATTTCTGGTCATCCTTGCCTGATTTATCAATACCGTAGGCAAGTGCTGCTGCGGTTGGCTCATTGATAATGCGTTTTACATCAAGCCCTGCAATACGTCCTGCATCTTTAGTTGCTTGGCGTTGTGAATCATTAAAATAAGCAGGTACGGTGATCACGGCTTCTTTTACGGTTTCACCTAAATAGGCTTCTGCATCTTTCTTCAATTTTTTCAAGATACGAGCAGAGACTTCAGCAGGTGATAGTTTTTTACCATCCACCTCTACCCATGCGTCGCCATTATCCGACTTGATTATCTTGTAGGGGACGAGCTCAATATCTTTTTGAACCGCCTCTTCATCATATTGACGACCGATTAATCGCTTAATTGCGAATAAGGTTTTCTCAGGGTTGGTGACTGCCTGACGTTTGGCAGGCTGACCGACTAAGACTTCATCCGCATAAGCGACGATAGAAGGCGTGGTACGCTCGCCTTCTGCATTTTCGATTACTTTTGCTGTATCGCCTTCCATTACCGCGACACAGGAGTTAGTTGTACCTAAATCAATTCCAATGACTTTTGCCATGTTTATACTCTCCTAAATTCTTTGTTAATTAATTGCCGTGTATTGTCGCTGTTTGTTCAGTGGAGATATGTCACCTAGCTGGCAGTTTTTGATGTTTTTTGCCATTTTTAGGTGAAAGTGAACAATGTAGGGGAGGGGTAAAGAGGTTTAAAGACTATACAAGTACCACAGCGTGGATTAATAAAGTACATTCTTGAGCAGAATAATCAGGATACGCAGAAAAGTGTTGTCGAAAGCTTCAGGGCTTTGCAAGTTGTGCTAGTCTGGGTGGAATATAGCAATTCGGAGTTTTTGTACTGGTCTTGGTATTAAAAGCATTTTTTATCCAGTAGTGCCTGATCAGCAATTTTGTTGAAGTCTCTTAATAACATAGGTATGCTAAAATTTCATTGGTTAATAATTCAATATATTAAGTGATTCCCAATTAGATGCAAATCATAGACAACGTCACAGACCTTCTAGGTGATAACTTAAAACAAACAATCAAACCTAGTACCAAGCTA
>WGBH01000477.1 GCA_015494435.1 Thiotrichaceae bacterium
ATTACACTAATGTCTGAAAATTACGACAGAATTAAAATTGTTGATATTGAAGAAGAAATGAAATCCTCCTACATTGATTATTCAATGTCGGTGATTGTTTCGAGAGCATTACCCGATGTGCGCGATGGACTTAAGCCGGTACATCGAAGGGTTCTATTCGGAATGAGGGAATTGGGAATAACAGCTACCAAACCTTATAAGAAATCAGCAAGAATAGTGGGTGAAGTTTTAGGTAAGTATCACCCTCATGGTGATAGTTCAGTGTATTTTGCCATGGTACGTATGGCACAGGAATGGTCCTTACGTTATCCATTGGTGGACGGACAAGGAAACTTTGGTTCAATAGATGGCGACAGTCCGGCAGCTATGCGTTATACAGAGGCACGCTTAAATAAAATTGCTGAAGAAACTTTGGCAGATTTAGATAAAAACACTGTTGATTTTCAGCTGAATTTTGATGATACACTTGAAGAACCAACGGTTTTACCTACCAGAATTCCTAATTTATTGGTTAATGGAGCTTCTGGTATTGCTGTGGGTATGGCAACAAACATTCCTCCGCATAATTTGGGCGAAGTAATTGATGCAACTATTGCCACCATTGATAATCCTGAAATTACCATTGAGGAAATTATGCAGCATCTGAAAGCACCTGATTTCCCTACAGGAGGGATAATCTATGGCTATCAGGGAGTTAAAGATGCATACGCTACAGGAAAGGGCAGGGTAGTGGTACGCGCACGTGCTGAAATTGAAACTACTGACTCAGGCAGGGAAAAAATAGTTATTACAGAAATACCTTATCAGGTGAATAAAGCAGAGCTTATTCAGAAAGTTGCCGATATGGTTAATGATAAAAAACTGGACGGTATTTCTAATGCAAATGATGAATCGGATCGTACCGGAATGCGTATTGTTTTTGATATAAAACGCGATGCCATGGCGAGTATTGTTTTGAATAAATTATTCAAATACACTGCTTTACAATCTAGTTTTAGTATTAATACTATTGCACTGGTAAAAGGAAGACCCCAATTGCTGAATGTTAAAGAATTACTTGAACTCTTTATTGAACACAGGCATGATGTGGTACAACGCAGAACTCAGTACGAACTGGATCAGGCAGAAAAAAAGGCACATATTCTGGAAGGTTTAATCATTGCAATTGATAATCTTGATGAAGTTATTAAACTTATTCGTGCATCAAAAACTCCCGAAGATGCGCGAAACGGATTAATGGAAAGATTTAATTTGTCGGAAATTCAGGCTAGGGCTATTTTAGATATGCGCTTGCAAAAATTAACCGGTCTGGAACGTGATAAATTAAAAGCAGATTATGAAGAATTAATGAAGCTGATTGCTCATTTAAAAGAAATACTTGCCGATAAACTTTTAAGAATGCAAATAGTTAAGGATGAACTATTTGAAATCAAAGAAAAGTATAATGATGAGCGTCGTACAGAAATTCAATATTCATCCGAAGAATTTAATCCCGAAGATTTTTATGCCAATGAAGATGTGGTTATAACCATTTCCAAACTAGGCTATATAAAACGTACTGCTTTAACTGAATTTAAAACACAACATAGGGGAGGAACCGGAGCAAAAGGCAGTACAACTCGTGACGCTGATTATCTGGAACATCTTTATATTGCATCGATGCATAATACTATGTTATTTTTTACCGAGAAAGGTAAATGTTTCTGGTTAAAAGTTTATGAAATTCCCGAAGGAAGTAAAACATCAAAGGGCAGAGCCATTCAAAATATGCTGAATATTGCACCGGATGATCGTGTGAAAGCCTATGTTAATGTTGAAACTATTACGGATCAGGAATATGTAGATAGCCACAATATTATATTATGTACCGAAAGAGGGATTGTGAAAAAAACAAGTTTACGCGACTATTCACGTCCACGCCAAAATGGTATTAATGCAATTGGTATTCGTGAAGGAGATAATTTGTTGCAAGCGCGTTTAACAGATGGTAATAACGAAGTTATTATTGCTGCACGTTCGGGCAAAGCAATCCGTTTTAATGAAAGCACAGTTCGTACAATGGGACGTACTGCAACAGGCGTTAAAGGCATAAATATTGCGGCAGAAGATAAAGTAATTGGTATGATTTGTATTGGCGATCAGGAAGAAACTGTTTTAGTGGTATCGGAAAAAGGTTATGGAAAACGTTCTAAACTAGAAGATTATCGAATAACCAATAGGGGAGGTAAAGGTGTTAAAACACTGAATGTTACCGAAAAAACCGGTAAACTAATTTCAATTAAAAATGTGAAAGATACTGATCATTTGATGATTATTAATCGTTCCGGTTTAACTATAAGAGTGGCAGTTTCGACCATTCGAGTTTCTGGAAGAGCAACACAGGGTGTTAAATTGATAAATATTAAAGGCAAAGATTCTATTGCTGCTGTTGCCAAAGTTACAATAAGTGATGATGGTGATGAAAACGGAGAAAATTCGGTAACAGAAGAAAGTGTAGAATAGTTACCGGATCATCGGGCTATAGGTGTTGTAAAAAATATTGGTAAAATTTAAAAAAAGTTTACTTTTGCAAATATTACAAAAACTAAATATTTAAAAATGAAAAAAATAGCTTTATTAATGATTGGAGTAGTTTTGAGTTTTTCTTTAAGTGCTCAAACTACTACACCTCAAACTGCAGAAAGCTTATTGAAGGCTAAAGAAAAAAGTGATGCAGATATACAAAATCCAAAAAAAGCGGCAAAAATGGCCACTTGGGTAAAAAGAGGAAACACATATCTTGATCTTTTACAGTTTAATATTAAAGGACTGTGGGTAGGTATGCCGACAGAGGGTTTAAGCGGCGCTGAAATACTTGTTGGAAAGCCACAGAAAATTATGACCCAAGGAAATAAAGAAGACTGGATTTATGATCGCATTACTTTGCATTTTGTAGATAAAAAACTTGTCAGTTGGGATGAAACGAAACCATTGATTGAAAGTAATGGTGAAGATATTGCAATGGAAGCTTATCTAAAAGCTTGGGAATTAGACGAAAAGGGTAAGTTAAAATCAGATAAAACTTTTTTAGCCAATATAGCAACTTTAAGAGGCATTTTTGCAAGCAAAGGTGTTGAATATTATAACAAAGCTGAAAAAAGCAAAGAGCCTGAAATGTTTAAAAAATCTGTTGCTGAGCTGGATAA
>WGBH01000478.1 GCA_015494435.1 Thiotrichaceae bacterium
CCATCGACGTTATCACGCAGGCAAACGAAAGGGAAAAACACCGATGGAGCTGTTAACGGGCAAAGCACAAAAAGAAGACTGGATTGTCCTGCTACAAAAAGAAGTAAAAGAGACGCTTCTTACCGCTTAATAAAACAGCGATAAAAAAATAACGTACTTTAAAAACCATCTCAGAATGGCTATGGTTTTCTATTATCTGGATTTATTGCTGTTCAGGTAAAGTGTAAACTACTTTTTAGGTATATGAAGGATGCCTATTTAGGTATTAAAATTCTCTTACATTAGAGACTATTTCCGATCAGGCAAGGCGATATTTAACTCCAAAACATCATAATCATCACCTTTTTCAAGATTGACATTGACACCATTATCATCCACAGAAACATATTTTCGGATGACTTCTATAATCTCATCTCGCATTCGGGGCAGGTAATCAGGTGCGCCCCTACGTCTTGCATGTTCGTGTGCGATCAATATTTGTAAACGCTCTCTTGCAAGATTAGCGGTATTCTTCTTTCTGTTTCGTCTAAAGAAATCAAAAAATCCCATCATGAACCCCTACCCGAATAGCTTCTTAAAGAAGCCTTTCTTTTCAACATCCAAGAAACGATGCGGTACATTTTCACCAAGATAACGCTCAACCATATCCATATAAGCCTGACCTGCTTTACTTTTTATATCCATAATCACAGGGACACCACTATTCGATGCCTGTAAAACCGCCTTAGATTCAGGAATAACACCTAATAAAGGTACGGATAAAATATTGACAATATCTTCAAGACTAATCATATCGCCATTATTCACTCGTTCTGGGGAATAGCGTGTAATAATAAGATGTTCTTTTACCGTTTCACCCTTAATAGCCGCCTGTGATTTACTTTGCAAGATTCCCAAAATACGGTCAGAGTCTCGCACAGAAGAGACTTCTGGATTGGTTACAATAATGGCTTCCTCAGCAAAATAAAGCGCCATAAAAGCGCCTTTTTCTATTCCTGCGGGAGAATCACAGATAATATATTCAAAGCCATCTTCCTTTAGCTCATTAATAACACTCTCCACCCCCTCTTTAGTTAATGCTTCTTTATCGCGTGTTTGGGATGCAGGTAAAATAAATAGATTATCAACCCGTTTATCTTTAATTAGTGCTTGGCGTAAGGTGGCCTCACCATTAATAACATTAACAAAGTCATAAACTACTCGTCGTTCAACCCCCATAATTAAATCAAGATTACGCAAACCCACATCAAAATCAATAACGGCTGTTCGATGTCCTTTGCTAGCGAGTCCTGCTGCAAATGCGGCGCTAGTGGTTGTTTTACCAACACCACCTTTTCCTGATGTCACGACAATTACTTTACTCAATTGTATTCTCCAAAAACATAAAAGAAGTTAATCTAGTGGTTCTATAATTAATTTTTCATCCTCTAAACGGATCATTGCTGGCTTACCTTTTAGATCTGTTTTACTTTCATCCAACAATTGGTAACACCCTGCAATAACGATTAACTCTGCCTCTAATGAACGACAGAAAATTCGTGCTGTTTTATCCCCTTTAACACCTGCTAGCACACGTCCACGCAATGGACCGTAAACGTGAATGGAACCATCTGCCATAACTTCAGAGCCTGCACTGGTTTGTGATAGCACCACCAAATCTGCATTTTTAGCATACACTTGTTGCCCAGAACGCACAGGACGCTCTATTGTCATTCCCGCTCTTATTTCAGCTATTTCTTCTATTTTTGTTGTATTTTTTTCTTCTTCAGATTCAACAATCACCTCTTTATCCTGATTATTTTCATTTAAGCAATCCTCATTGTCTCTTACTATATCTGTTGCTTTTTTTAACTTTGCTGGTCTTTTCCTTACTGAACGTAATACATTCCAACCTGCCGACATGGATGCTGCTAACATAGAGTTAGAAATACCCCGCAAACCCACAGGAACAAAATCCATTTTCACTAAGATCCGTCGTAAAGCACGTAAATCAAGTAAGTTACTTTGTTCTTCACTGATATCAGAACAATCGACCACAATTGGGCTTTGAATAAAAAACATTGGTGCTTCATCACGTTTTTGTTGCAATGTAGCTTCGATATTATTGATATTAACGTCTTGCAAACGCAACACATTTAACATCAACATCTCACCTTTTAATTCTAAAACAGAGGGTGTAACCGTCACAAAAAAGTCCTTATCAATCTCTGATATTAAATAATATATGAACGAAACCTTAATAATTTTTCTTGCATAATAAACTATTTAGATATAAATATCATCGCAAGAAATTTACAAGGATTGTATAGTTTTTTTTTTTCTTAGTGCAACGGTCGATTTTTCATCATTTATTCAAGATACAATACTATGCCTCAGACACCCCTTACCCCCCTTTATCCAGAAAAGCAAAAG